>DASUOA010000321.1:0-6857 GCA_036276895.1 Arenimonas sp.
ACGTCGCGCTTGGCGATCTCGACCTGCTCCGCCTTGGCCTTGTCGATGCCGCCGCCGATCGCCATGGGATGCACGTAATACTGCACCAGGTTGGCACGCGCATCGGTCAGCTCCGGATCGAGCTTGATTGCCGTCTCATACGCATCGCGCAATTTCGGTGCCATCAAGAGCTTCGAAAACATCCCAACCTGGCCAATACGGTTGCCAAAGCTGTTGCCGAGCCAGTAGTGCGCCAACGCCGAGTTGGGCTGCGCGTCGACCAGTTCCTCGGCCATATCGACCGCATCCTCGGCTTTGCCTTCGCGTAGCAGCAGTCGGATCTGCAGCACCTGCGCATCGAGATTGGCTGGATTCGCTTTGAGCAGCGCAGCGATCAACGCCGGCGCCTGCGGATCGCGTGCATCGAACAAGGCACGGACCTCGGCGGCGTCCTTGGCGAAGGCCGGCGCGACGGCGGCCAGCAACACGGCAACGATCAGGGGGCGAAAACGGAAGGACATGCGGCGGGCTCCGGTTGGTGACGGCAAGACCTTCGCATGCCCACGCCAGCCGCGTCATCCTGCCGGAAGTCAGCCATCGCCAGGGTGTTCAGCCAGCAGTTTGCCGCTCAGCCGGGCTGCCGCCAGATCAGGCTCGCCATCCGCCCACTGCGGCCATCGCGGCGATGCGAGTAAAAGCGCTGCGGAGCCGAGATGGTGCACAGGCCGCCCCCATGGATCCGGTTCACTCCGGCCATGGCCAAGCGCTGCCGTGCCAACGCATACAGATCGCACAACCAGTGACCGGGCCGAGTCGCGTGAAAGGCCGACGCAGCGCGCGGGTCGCGATCGACGAAAGCACTGCGCACCTCGTCGCCCACTTCGTAGGCCTGAGGCCCAGCGGCGGGGCCGAGCCACGCCAGCACGCGGGACGGAGATACCGGCATCGCCCGCACCGTCGCTTCGAGCACGCCGGCCGCCAGTCCGCGCCAACCTGCGTGCGCGGCGGCGATCGCGCTGCCGTCGTCGCTGCACAACAGCACCGGCAGGCAGTCGGCGGTGAGGATGGCCAGCACCTGTCCGCCGTCGCCAACGACGGCATCCGCTTCGCGAACGACGTCGGATGGACGCGCGTCATCCGCGCGATGGACGCCGATGCCATGCACCTGTCGCAGCCACTGCGGCTCGCCCGGCAGCCGCAAGGCTTCGCGCAAGACCGCGCGATTCGCCGCCACCTGCGCCGGTGAATCACCCATGTCGCTGCTGCAATTGCCGAGATTGAACTGGTCGAACGGTGGCTGCGAAGCGCCCAGGCCGAAGCGCAGGGTGCTCAGCGCGCGGATACCCGGCGGTGCCGGCCAGTCGGCGGGCAGGAACGGCCCGCGCATGGCTCAGCGCTTCTGTGCCGCAACGAAGGCCGCGGTGTCGTCGCGCAGTTCATTGCACAGTCGCTGCATGTCGGCCGGCATGGGTGACTCGCAGACGATCTCCTCGCCACTGGCCGGATGGGTGAAGCTGAGCTTCTCCGCATGCAGGGCCTGGCGACGGATGCTACGCAGGGTCTCGATCAGCGACTCGGTCGCGGCCTTGGGCAGGCGGAACTGGCCGCCGTACAGCGGATCACCGACGATCGGATGTCGGATATGCGCCATGTGCACGCGGATCTGGTGCGTGCGCCCGGTTTCCAGCCGGCACTCGACCAGCGTATGGGCGCGGAACTTCTCGCGCACCCGGTAATGGGTGATGGCCTCGCGGCCCTGCCCCTCCTTGACCACCGCCTGGCGGATGCGATCGGTCGGATGCCGGCCGATCGGCGCAGCGATGGTTGTGCCGGCGACCATCGTCCCTTGCACCACGGCGATGTACTGGCGATGCACTTTGCGCGCCGACAGCTGTTCGACCAGCGACGCATGTGCGCGCAGGGTGCGCGCCACCACCATCAGCCCGGAGGTGTCCTTGTCGAGCCGGTGCACGATGCCGGCACGCGGCAGCTCGGCCAGGCGCGCATCGAAATGCAGCAGGGCATTGACCAGGGTGCCGCGCGGGTTGCCGGCACCGGGATGCACCACCAGGCCGGCCGGCTTGTTCACCACCAGCACCTCGTCGTCGGCATGAACGATGTCCAGGGCGATGGCTTCGGGCTGCGCCGTGGTTTCGATTTCGCGGCGCGCGGCCACCGTCACCGCCTCGCCGCCACGCACCGACTCCTTGGGCTTGACGCTGCGGCCATCAAGCAGGGCGTCGCCGGACTTGATCCATTCGGTCAGGCGCGAGCGCGAGAAGTCGGGAAACAGCTCGGCCAGCACCTGGTCGAAGCGGCGACCGGCGCTTTCAAAGGGTACCGAGGCTTCCAGCAGCTCGATATCACCATCGTCGAATTCGGAAGCGGGGGAATCAGGGAATGCAGTCATGGGCCAGCGGGATTCATGGAGCCGACAGCCGGCTTTGGGCTATTATCGCCCGATTGTTGCCCGAAGACCTCCCGATGACCCGATTCCCCGGCTTTATGCGCCTTTCCCTGCTTCTGTTGCTGGTGTTCTCGCTGGCCGGTTGCAAAACCGTCGGCGGCTGGTTCGGCGACAAGGAAGAGCCCACCGAGACCCTGCCGGTCGAGCAGCTGTACGCGGAAGCCAAGCTGTTCATGGAGGACGGCAAGCACGAGCGCGCTTCGCGCTACTACCAGCGTCTGGTCGCGCGCTTCCCCTATGGGCCCTACACCGAGCAGGCACAGCTTGAACTGGCCTACGTGCTGTACAAGCAGGACAAGTTCGAGGACGCGACCTCGGCCATCGACCGCTTCATCCGCACCTACCCGACTCATCGCCACATCGATTACGCCTACTACCTCAAGGCGCTGATCAACTTCGGCCGCAGCGACAGCCTGCTGCTGCGCCTGGCGCGGATGGACATCTCGGCCCGCGATCTCGGCGCACCGACGCAGAGCTTCCACGACTTCGCCGAAGTGGTGCGCCGCTACCCGAACAGTGCCTACGCTGCCGATTCGCGGCAGCGCATGATCTACCTGCGCAACCTGCTGGCGCAGCATGAGCGCAGCGTCGGCCTCTACTACTACCAGCGCGGCGCCTACGTCTCGGCGATCAACCGCGGCAAGTACCTGATCGAAACCTACCCGCAGAGCGAGCACGAGGCCGATGCCATCGCGCTGATGGCCGCTTCCTACGCCGCGCTGGGCCAGAACGATCTGGCCACCGCTTCGCGCAGCGTGCTCGAGCGCAACTACCCCGAGCACCCCTTTCTTCGCGGCGACTGGCCGAAGGGCGACGGCATTCTGCGCAAGCTCAATCCGTTCGCCGGCGGTCAGTAATCACGAGCCCCAACCGGATGTGATCGGATAGCGGCGCTCGCGGCCGAAGGCGCGCCGCGACAGTTTCGGGCCCGGCGCCGACTGTCGGCGCTTCCACTCGCTGATGCGCACCAGCCGCAGCACCCGCGCCACGGTGTCGGGGTCGAAACCCAGGGCGACGATCTCGGCCGCTGACTGCTCCTGGTCGATATGACGCAGCAAGATGGCGTCGAGCGTCTCGTAGGGCGGCAGCGAATCCTGGTCGAGCTGGTTTTCGCGCAACTCCGCCGAGGGCGGACGGTCGATGACTGCCCTGGGGATGCGCACGCCATCGCGCTGCGCATTGCGCCAGCGGCACAGCGCGAACACTTCGGTCTTGTACAGATCCTTGATCGGCGCGTAGCCGCCACACATGTCGCCGTAGATGGTGGCGTAGCCGACCGCGTACTCACTCTTGTTGCCGGTGGTCAGCAACAGGCCGCCGAACTTGTTGGCCAAGGCCATCAGCAGCACGCCACGACACCGCGACTGCAGGTTCTCCTCGGCGATATCCGGATCGCGACCGGCGAACAGCGGCGCCAACGCCTGCTGGAAGCCCTCGAAGGGCGATTCGATCGCGACGGTTTCCAACCGCACGCCAAGGGCACGGCACTGCTCGGCGGCGAGGTCGTTCGACAGGTCCGAGGTGTAGCGCGAGGGCAGCCGCACCGCGGTGACGTTGTCAGCGCCCAGCGCGTCGACCGCCAGCGCCAGCACCAGGGCCGAATCGACACCGCCGGAGAGCCCCAACCAGACGCGGTCGAATCCGTTCTTGCGGCAGTAGTCGCGAATGCCACGGGTCATCGCACGCCAGGCCAGCGACTCCCAGCTCTCGTCGCGCTCGGCCGGCCAATCGATGCCGCGCAGGCGGCGATGCGCGACATCGAACTCGGCCAGCAGCAGGTGATCGGAGAACGCCTGCGCCGCGTGGTGCACCATGCCGTCAGCATCAGCGAGCACCGAGCTGCCGTCGAACACCACGTCGTCCTGGCCACCGACCACGTTGAGATAGGCCAGCGCCACGCCGCTCTCGCGCACGCGCTCGGCCAGCAGAGCATCGCGCTGCGCCGGCTTGTCGCGCTCGAACGGCGAGGCATTCGGCACCAGCACCAGCGCCGCGCCCGCCTCGGCCACGGCGGCCAGCGGTTCGGGGAACCACAGGTCTTCGCAGATCACCATGCCCACCGGCACACCGGCAACCTCGAACACGCAGACCTCACCATCGGGGTCGACGGTGAAATAGCGGCGCTCGTCGAACACCGCGTAGTTCGGCAGTTCGCGCTTGCGGTAGGTGCCGACGCGCTTGCCGTCCTGCAGCACGCTGGCGGCGTTGTACACCACGGAACCCGCGGCCTGCGGCCAGCCCACCACCGCGGTGATGCCGCGGCAGGTTGCCGCGACGGCATCGATGCCGTCTTCGCAGGCAGCGAGAAAGCTGGGGCGGTTGAGCAGGTCTTCCGGCGGATAGCCGGAGATCGCCAGCTCGGGGAACAACACCAGGTCGGCGCCGAGGCGATCACGTGCCTCGATGATCAGCTCACCGATGCGGCGGACATTGCCGGCGATGTCGCCGACCGGGAAATCGAACTGCGCAAGCGCGAGACGTAGCGGTTTCATGGCTCGATTATGGACCTGCAAGCATGGAAAGGGCCGCTCAAGGCGGCCCTTTCCAACCAATCACGGTGAACGATTACTTGGCGAGGCGCTTGGCAATCGCCGCACCGAGATCGCCCGGCGACTTCACCGTGGTCACGCCGGCGGCTTCCAGCGCCGCGAACTTGCCCTCGGCCGTACCCGAACCGCCCGAGGCGATCGCACCGGCATGGCCCATGCGCTTGCCCTTCGGCGCGCTGGCACCGGCGATGAAGCCGACCACCGGCTTGGTCACGTATTCCTTGATGAAGGCCGCGGCTTCCTCTTCGGCGCTGCCGCCGATCTCGCCGACCATGATGATGCCCTCGGTCTGCGGATCATCCTGGAACAGCTTCAACGCATCGATGAAGTTGGTGCCGTTGATCGGGTCGCCGCCAATGCCAATGCAGGTCGACTGGCCAAGGCCGGCGTCGGTGGTCTGCTTCACGGCTTCATAGGTCAGCGTGCCCGAGCGCGAGACGATACCGATCTTGCCGGGCTTGTGGATGTGCCCGGGCATGATGCCGATCTTGCATTCGCCCGGGGTGATCACGCCGGGGCAGTTCGGGCCGACCAGCACCACGTCGTCGTAACCGGCCAGCGCGTTCTTGACGCGCAGCATGTCCAGCACCGGGATGCCCTCGGTGATGCAGACGATGACGCGGATGCCGGCGTCGGCGGCTTCGAGGATGGCGTCGGCCGCGAACGGCGGCGGCACGTAGATGACCGACGCATCGGCGCCGGTCTCGTCGACCGCTTCGCGCACGGTATTGAACACCGGCAGGCCGATGTGGGTGGTACCGCCCTTGCCCGGGGTCACGCCGCCGACGACCTTGGTCCCGTACTCGACCATCTGTTCGGCGTGGAAGGTGCCCTGCTGGCCGGTGAAGCCCTGGACGATGACCTTGGTGTCTTTGTTGATCAGAACGCTCATGGGAATGCTGTCCTTGTCCGGGGCTCAGGCGACGGCGGCAACGGCCTTGCGGGCACCGTCGTTGATGTCGTCGGCGGGGATGATGGCGAGGCCGGAGTTCTTCAGCAGCTCCTTGCCCTTTTCGACGTTGGTGCCTTCGAGGCGGACGATCACCGGGATCTTCACGCCGACTTCCTTGACCGCGCCGATGATGCCCTCGGCGATCATGTCGCAGCGCACGATGCCGCCGAAGATGTTGACGAAGATCGCCTTGACCTTGTCGCTCGAGAGGATGAGCTTGAACGCCTCGGTAACGCGCGCCTTGGTGGCGCCGCCGCCGACGTCGAGGAAGTTGGCCGGCTCGCCGCCGTTCAACTTGATCACGTCCATGGTCGCCATGGCGAGGCCAGCGCCGTTGACCATGCAGCCGATGTTGCCGTCCATGGTGACGTAGTTGAGGTCGTGCTGGCTGGCGGCGACTTCGGTCTCGTCTTCCTGGCGGATGTCGCGCATCGCGGTCAGCTCCGGGTGACGGAAGCTGGCGTTGTCGTCGGAATTGATCTTGCCGTCGAGCACGGCGAGGTCGCCGTTGGTCAGGATGGCGAGCGGGTTGAGCTCGACCAGGGCCAGATCCTTCTCGTGGAAGAGCTTGAACAGGCCGAGCATGATCTTGCTCAGTTGGCCGACCTGCTTGGCATTGAGGCCCAGCGCGAAGCCGAGTTCGCGGCACTGGTAGGGCTGCAGGCCCTGGACGTAGTTGACGTGCAGGGTCTTGATCAGCTCCGGGGTTTCGGCAGCGACGGTTTCGATGTCGACGCCGCCTTCGGCCGAGGCGATGAAGGTCAGGGCGCGGCTGCCGCGGTCGACCAGCACCGACAGGTACAGCTCCTTGGCGATGTCGGTGGCCTGCGTCACCAGCACGCAGTCGACCGGGAGGGCGACGCCGGCGGTCTGGTAGGTCGCCATCTTGGTGCCGAGCATGGCGTTGGCG
>DASUOA010000322.1:0-16037 GCA_036276895.1 Arenimonas sp.
AGGCGTTCGAGCCGGTGCTGATCGAGGGCAAGGCCATCCAGCTGCACCCGCTGGTCTGCACCGCGTTCAACGCCGACTTCGACGGTGACCAGATGGCGGTGCACGTGCCGCTGTCGCTGGAAGCCCAGCTCGAAGCGCGCGCGCTGATGATGTCGTCGAACAACATCCTGTCGCCCGCCAACGGCGAGCCGATCATCGTGCCGACCCAGGACGTCGTGCTCGGCCTGTACTACATGACCCGCGCCCTCGAGAACAAGAAGGGTGAGGGCATGGTGTTCGCCAATGTCGCCGAAGTGAAGCGTGCCTACGACAATCGCGTGGTCGAGCTGCACGCCAAGGTCAAGGTGCGTCTGAGCCTGGTCGAGATCGACGAAGACGGCAGCCGCAGCCGCAAGACTCGCATTGTCGACACCACCGTGGGTCGCGCACTGCTGGCTGAGATCCTGCCGGAGGGCCTGCCGTTCGCGCTGGCCAACACCGAGCTCACCAAGAAGAACATCTCGCGCCTGATCAACACCTGCTACCGCATGCTGGGTCTCAAGCACACGGTGATCTTCGCCGACCAGCTGATGTACACCGGCTTCTCGTACGCAACCCGTGCGGGCGTGTCGATCGGCATCAACGACATGATCATTCCGGACGAGAAGAAGGCGATCCTGGCCGAGGCCGAGCGCGAAGTGCTCGACATCCAGGAGCAGTACCAGTCCGGTCTGGTCACCGCCGGCGAGCGCTACAACAAGGTCGTCGACATCTGGTCACGTACCAACGAGCGCATCGCCAAGGCGATGATGGACACCATCGGCCACGAAACCGTCGTCAACGCCCAGGGCGAGACGGTCAAGCAGAAGTCGATGAACTCCATCTACATCATGGCTGACTCCGGCGCCCGTGGTTCGCAGGCGCAGATCCGCCAGCTCGCCGGTATGCGCGGCCTGATGGCCAAGCCGGACGGCTCGATCATCGAGACGCCGATCACCGCGAACTTCCGCGAAGGCCTGAACGTTCTGCAGTACTTCATCTCGACCCACGGTGCCCGTAAGGGTCTCGCAGATACGGCGCTGAAGACGGCGAACTCCGGTTACCTGACCCGTCGCCTCGTCGACGTGGCGCAGGACGTTGTCGTTACCGAGACCGACTGCGGTACCCACCACGGCCTGACCATGACTCCCATCGTCGAAGGTGGTGACGTGGTCGAGCCGTTGCGTGACCGCGTGCTCGGTCGTGTGGTTGCCGAGGATGTCTATCTGCCGGGTGAGGATGAAGATCCGATCGTCACCCGCAACACCTTGCTCGACGAGAAGTGGGTCGACAAGCTGGAACTGGCTGGCGTGCAGTCGATCAAGGTGCGCTCGGCGATGAGCTGCGACAGCAGCTTTGGCATTTGCGCGCAGTGTTACGGCCGCGACCTTGGTCGTGGGCATCTGGTCAACCACGGTGAAGCGGTCGGCGTGGTCGCCGCGCAGTCCATCGGTGAGCCGGGTACGCAGCTGACCATGCGTACCTTCCACATCGGTGGTGCCGCATCGCGAGCCGCCGCCATCGACAACATCACGGTTAAGACCACCGGCAGCATCAAGTTCAACAACCTGAAGTCGGTGCAGCACGCCAAGGGGCATCTGGTCGCGGTGTCGCGTTCGGGCGAATTGTCGGTGCTCGACAGCCATGGCCGCGAGCGCGAGCGCTACAAGCTGCCGTATGGTGCAGTGATCAACGTTAAGGACGGCGACGCCATCAAGGCTGGCCAGACCGTTGCCAGCTGGGATCCGCACAATCATCCGATCGTCTCGGAAGTCGCCGGCTTCGTGCGCTTCGTCGACTTTGTCGACGGCGTCACTGTGATCGAGAAGACTGACGAGCTGACCGGCCTCGCTTCGCGCGAGATCACCGACCCCAAGCGTCGTGGTTCGCAGGGCAAGGACCTACGCCCGATCGTGCGTATCGTTGATGCCAAGGGCAATGACCTCAGCATCCCGGGTACCGACCTGCCGGCGCAGTACCTGCTGCCGCCGCGCTCGATCGTCAACCTGCAGGACGGCGCTGCCGTCGGCGTCGGCGACGTGGTCACCAAGGTGCCGCAGGAAGCGTCAAAGACCCGCGACATCACCGGCGGTCTGCCGCGCGTGGCCGACTTGTTCGAAGCGCGCAAGCCCAAGGATCCGGCGATCCTCGCCGAGCGCTCGGGCATCGTCAGCTTCGGCAAGGACACCAAGGGCAAGCAGCGCCTGATCATCAAGGACACCGACGGCAACGAGCACGAGGAGCTGATCCCGAAGTACCGCCAGATCATCGTGTTCGAAGGCGAGCACGTCGAGAAGGGTGAGACCATCGTCGACGGCGAGCCGAACCCGCAGGACATCCTGCGCCTGCTTGGCGTCGAGCCGCTGGCCGCGTACTTGGTCAAGGAAATCCAGGACGTCTACCGCCTGCAGGGCGTGAAGATCAACGACAAGCACATCGAAGTGATCATCCGCCAGATGCTGCGCAAGGTGGACATCGTCGACGGTGGCGACACCCGATTCATGGCGGGTGAGCAGGCCGAGAAGATGCGCGTGATCGAAGACAACGCGCGGATCGAGGCCAAGGGTGAGATCATCGCCCGCTACGAGCCGGTGCTGCTCGGTATCACCAAGGCCTCTTTGGCGACCGAGTCGTTCATTTCGGCGGCGTCCTTCCAGGAGACCACCCGCGTGCTTACCGAGGCGGCCGTCCGCGGCACCCGTGACGGCTTGAGGGGGCTCAAGGAAAATGTTATCGTTGGCCGCTTGATTCCCGCCGGTACCGGTCTTGCCTACCACAGCAAGCGCCGGCGTGGCGCCACGGAACTTACCGACTCCGAGCTCGAAACCCTTCGCGCACCGGTTGCGTCGGTCGAGGCCAGTGCCGAAGAAGTCGGATCGGAAGACTGATCGTGCCGCCCGGCTGCATCGCCGGCCGGGCGGAAAACATACGAAATGAGCCGCACGGATGCGGCTCGTGTTCGAGTCCAGGGTAGGGCGATTTCTCGGGCTCCGTGCGGTTGACGGGGTGCGTTAACGCGCTTTATACTTTTCTGTCTCGGTGGGCCTTCTGTGGGTCCGCCTTCATTCATCGCAAGGTTCTAAGAGAATGGCGACGATCAATCAGCTGGTGCGTAAGCCGCGTCAGCCCAATACTTACAAGAGCGCCTCCCCGGCGTTGGCCAACTGCCCGCAGCGCCGCGGCGTTTGCACTCGCGTGTACACGACCACCCCGAAAAAGCCGAACTCGGCGCTTCGCAAGGTCGCCAAGGTGCGTCTGACCAACGGCTTCGAAGTGATCTCCTACATCGGTGGCGAAGGCCACAATCTGCAGGAGCACTCGGTGGTGCTGATCCGCGGCGGTCGCGTCAAGGACCTGCCGGGCGTGCGCTACCACACCGTGCGCGGCTCGCTCGATGCCTCCGGTGTCGCCAAGCGTCGCCAGGCCCGTTCCAAGTACGGCGCCAAGCGTCCGAAGTCCTGATCGTCGCGGGCGGCATGGTCCGCCTCGGCGCGCGAATTCCCAGCGATCTTTTCAAATCTAGGCACGTCACATGTCCCGTAAAGGCTCCCCCGGTACCCGGTCCATCCTGGCCGATCCCAAGCACGGCAGCGAAGTCGTTGCGCGCTTCATCAATATGGTGATGAAGAGCGGCAAGAAGTCTATCGCTGAGAAAATCGTCTATGGCGCGATGGATGTCATCGGTCAAAAGAACAGCGACCCGCTCGCTCTGGTCGAGAAGGCGCTGGGCAACGTCGCTCCGGCGGTCGAGGTCAAGTCGCGTCGCGTTGGCGGTGCCACCTATCAGGTGCCGGTCGAAGTGCGTGCCACCCGTCGCCAGGCGCTGGCCATGCGCTGGGTGATCGACTCCGCCCGCAAGCGTGGTGAGAACACCATGCCGCGCAAGCTGGCCGCAGAGCTGCTCGAAGCCTCCGAGAATCGTGGCGGCGCCGTCAAGAAGCGCGAAGAAACGCATCGCATGGCCGAGGCCAACAAGGCCTTCTCGCACTACCGCTGGTAATCGAGAGCAGCTCGCGACAACGCCGCCCTGGCGCCTTGCGCCGGGCGGCTTATCCAATGAGGAATTCCCGTGGCACGCACTACTCCCATCGAGCGTTACCGCAACTTCGGCATCATGGCCCACATCGATGCCGGCAAGACCACCACGTCTGAGCGCATCCTGTTCTACACCGGCAAGAGCCACAAGATCGGCGAAGTCCATGACGGCGCCGCGACGATGGACTGGATGGAGCAGGAGCAGGAGCGTGGCATTACGATCCAGTCCGCGGCCACCACCGCGTTCTGGAAGGGAATGGACAAGACCCTCCCGGAACACCGCTTCAACATCATCGACACCCCAGGACACGTCGACTTCACCATTGAAGTCGAGCGCTCGCTGCGCGTGCTCGATGGCGCCGTGTTCGTGCTCTGCGCGGTCGGCGGTGTGCAGCCGCAGTCCGAGACCGTGTGGCGCCAGGCCAACAAGTACAGCGTTCCGCGCATTGCGTTCGTCAACAAGATGGATCGCACCGGTGCCAACTTCTTCAAGGTCCGTGACCAGCTGAAAACGCGCCTCAATGCCACGCCGGTGCCGATGCAGGTGCCGATCGGTGCCGAGGACGGCTTCGAGGGCGTGGTTGACCTGCTCAAGATGAAGGCGATCCACTGGGACGTCGCCTCCCAGGGCTTGAATTTCGAGTACCGCGACATTCCGGCCGATCTGGTCGAGCAGGCGAGCGAAGCGCGTGCGTTCATGATCGAGTCGGCCGCCGAGGCCAACGAAGATCTGATGAACAAGTACCTCGAAGAGGGTGAGCTCTCCGAAGAGGAAATCATCGCCGGTCTTCGTGCCCGCACCCTGAGCACTGAGATTGTTCCGATGTTCTGCGGCTCGGCGTTCAAGAACAAGGGCGTGCAGGCGATGCTCGATGGCGTCGTCAAGCTGCTGCCGTCGCCGGTCGACGTGCCGGCCGTTCGTGGTGTCGACGTCGACGACGAAACCAAGGAGCTGTCGCGCGAGTCCAGCGACAAGGCGCCGTTCTCGTCGCTCGCGTTCAAGATCATGACTGATCCGTTCGTCGGCTCGCTGACCTTCTTCCGCGTCTACTCCGGCACCCTCAATGCGGGCGACCAGGTGTTCAACTCGGTCAAGGGCAAGAAGGAGCGCATCGGCCGTCTGCTGCAGATGCACTCGAACCAGCGTGATGAAATCAAGGAAGTGCTCGCTGGCGACATCGCTGCGGCGGTGGGCCTGAAGGACGTCACCACCGGCGACACCCTGTGCTCGCTGGATGCCCCGATCGTTCTCGAGCGCATGAGCTTCCCGGATCCTGTGATCTCGATGGCTGTTGAGCCGAAGACCAAGTCGGACCAGGAGAAGATGGGTGTTGCGCTCGGTCGTCTGGCCCAGGAAGACCCCTCGTTCCGCGTCAAGACCGACGAAGAGTCTGGCCAGACGATCATCTCGGGCATGGGCGAGCTGCACCTCGACATCATCGTTGACCGCATGAAGCGCGAATTCAACGTCGAGGCCAATGTCGGCAAGCCGCAGGTCGCCTATCGCGAAACCATCCGCAAGGCGCTCAAGCAGGAAGGCAAATTCGTTCGCCAGTCCGGTGGTCGCGGCCAGTACGGCCATATCGTCATCGAGATGGAGCCGCAGGAGCGCGGCGCCGGCTTCTCGTTTGAGAACGCGATCGTCGGCGGTGTAGTGCCGAAGGAATATGTCACTGCCGCCGGCAAGGGCATCGAAGAGGCCATGAAGAACGGCGTCCTCGCCGGCTATCCCTGCGTTGATATCAAGGTCAAGGCCGTGGATGGTTCGTTCCACGACGTCGACTCGAACGAAATGGCGTTCAAGGTGGCCGGTTCGATGGCGTTCAAGGAGGGCTTCCAGAAGGCCAGCCCGGTCTTGCTCGAGCCGATCATGAAGGTCGAGGTCGTCACCCCGGAAGACTACATGGGTGACGTGATGGGCGATCTTTCGCGTCGCCGCGGCATTCTGCAGGGCAGTGATGACACGCCGTCGGGCAAGGTGATCAACGCGATGGTGCCGCTCGGCGAAATGTTCGGCTACGCGACCGCCATGCGCTCCATGTCGCAGGGTCGCGCCACCTTCACGATGGAATTCGACCACTACGCAGAAGCTCCGGCCAACATCGCCGAGCAGGTCATCAAGAAGTCCTGATCCACAGTATTCGCAAGTTTTGACAAGGTAGAGCAGACATGTCCAAGGGTAAGTTCGAGCGCACCAAGCCCCACGTGAACGTGGGCACCATCGGTCACGTGGACCACGGCAAGACGACGCTGACGGCGGCGCTGACCAAGATCGGCGCGGAGCGTTTCGGCGGCGAGTTCAAGGCGTACGACCAGATCGACGCGGCGCCGGAAGAGAAGGCGCGCGGTATCACGATCTCGACGGCGCACGTCGAGTACGAAAGCCCGACCCGCCACTACGCGCACGTCGACTGCCCGGGCCACGCCGACTATGTGAAGAACATGATCACCGGCGCGGCGCAGATGGACGGTGCGATTCTGGTGTGCTCGGCTGCTGACGGCCCGATGCCGCAGACCCGCGAGCACATCCTGCTGGCCCGCCAGGTGGGCGTGCCGTACATCGTGGTCTACCTGAACAAGGCGGACATGGTGGACGACGCCGAGCTGCTCGAGCTGGTCGAGATGGAAGTTCGCGAGCTGTTGTCGAAGTACGATTTCCCGGGCGACGACACCCCGATCGTGCACGGTTCGGCGAAGCTGGCGCTGGAAGGCGACCAGTCGGAGATCGGCGTGCCGTCGATCCTGAAGCTGGTCGATGCGCTGGACACCTACATCCCGGAGCCGCAGCGCGACGTCGACAAGGCGTTTCTGATGCCGGTCGAAGACGTGTTCTCGATCTCGGGCCGCGGCACCGTGGTGACCGGTCGTATCGAGCGCGGCATCATCAAGGTGGGTGACGAAATCGAAATCGTCGGCATCCGTCCGACGGTCAAGACCACGGTCACCGGCGTCGAGATGTTCCGCAAGCTGCTCGACCAGGGTCAGGCGGGCGACAACGCCGGCCTTCTGCTGCGCGGCACCAAGCGTGATGAAGTCGAGCGTGGCCAGGTGCTGGCCAAGCCGGGTTCGATCACCCCGCACACGGAGTTCGAGGCCGAGGTCTACGTGTTGTCGAAGGACGAAGGCGGCCGTCACACCCCGTTCTTCAAGGGCTACCGTCCGCAGTTCTACTTCCGCACCACCGACGTGACTGGCGCTTGCCAGTTGCCGGAAGGCGTGGAGATGGTGATGCCGGGCGACAACGTGAAGATGGTGGTGACGCTGATCGCCCCGATCGCGATGGAAGACGGCCTGCGCTTCGCGATCCGCGAGGGTGGCCGCACCGTCGGCGCCGGCGTGGTGGCGAAGATCATCAAGTAAGATCCTGGTCCGGGACGGCCTCGGTCGCTCGGACACCCGGGAATGGCGGGCCGGAAACGGTCCGCCATTGCCTGTTTGAAAGAAACGTGTTCTGTAAATCGATACGCCAGTAGCTCAATTGGCAGAGCAGCGGTCTCCAAAACCGCAGGTTGGGGGTTCGAGTCCCTCCTGGCGTGCCATCCAAACGGGATGGTCTATAGGCTGTCCCGGCAACCGGCGAAAACCGGCGGAGTGGAATGAATAGCAAGGTGGAACAGGCTAATCAGGCGGTCGCGCCCGCCGACGTGGCGAAGTATGTGCTGGCCGTGCTGATCGCGGCTGCCGGTCTCTTCGCGTTCTACTGGTTCAGCCAGTGGCCGGGGCCGGTGCGAGGGCTGGTGATGGTGGTTTCGCTGGCAGCGGCCGTTGCCGTGGCGGCGTTCACTGCCAAGGGCCGGGACGCTCGCGAGTTCATCTCGGAATCGGTGTTCGAGCTGCGCAAGGTGGTCTGGCCGACCCGGCAGGAGTCGCTGCGCATCACCGGCCTGATCCTGATCGTGGTCGTCATCGTCAGCCTGGTGCTGTCGCTGTTCGACTGGGTGATCGCGCTGGTCATCGAGCAGTTGCTGAAGCCCGGCTCCTGGTTCAATAGCCTGTTCAGCTAATCAAGTTTCGAGGACCAGAAAGTGACCAAGCGTTGGTATGTCGTACACGCCTATTCGGGCTTCGAGCACCAAGTGCAACGTGCGCTGACGTCGCGCATCGCCCGCGCCGGCATGGAAGAGAAGTTCGGTGACGTGCTGGTGCCGACTGAGGAAGTAATCGAAATGCGCGGCGGGCAGAAGCGCAAGTCCGAGCGCAAGTTCTTTCCGGGCTACGTGCTGGTGCAGATCGAGACCTCCGACGAGAACGGCATCCCGCGCATCGACGATGAAAGCTGGCACCTGATTAAGGAAACCCCGAAGGTCATGGGCTTCATCGGCGGCACTGCCGAGCGCCCGCTGCCGATCAAGGATTCCGAGGCCGATGTGATCCTTCGCCGGGTTCAGGATGGCGTCGAGAAGCCGCGTCCGAAGGTCTTGTTCGAGCCGGGCCAGCTGGTTCGCGTCATCGATGGTCCGTTCAATGACTTCAATGGCACGGTCGAGGAAATCAATTATGAGAAGAGCCGCCTGCGCGTAGCGGTTCTGATCTTCGGCCGCTCCACGCCGGTCGAGCTCGAGTTCGACCAGGTCGAGAAGGCCTGATCCATTTGCAACAAGCGTGAAGCCAAGGCACGCGAACTCCTTGGCGCGATGGGGAGCCTGACAACAGGCGTTTGCACCCGGAGAGAGAACAATGGCTAAGAAAGTAGTTGGTTACATCAAGCTGCAGGTGAAGGCCGGTCAGGCCAATCCCTCGCCCCCGGTCGGTCCTGCGCTGGGTCAGCGCGGCCTGAACATCATGGAGTTCTGCAAAGCGTTCAACGCTGCCACCTCCAAGCTCGAGCCGGGTCTGCCGACCCCGGTGATCATCACCGCCTATTCCGACCGCACCTTCACTTTCGTCACCAAGTCGACCCCGGCTTCGGTGCTGCTGAAGAAGGCCGTCGGCATCCAGTCGGGCTCCAAGCGCCCGAACACCGAGAAAGTCGGCAAGGTCACTCGCAAGCAGCTCGAAGACATCGTGAAGGCGAAAGAAGCCGATCTGACGGCGGCTTCGCTGGACGCCGCGGTGCGCACCATTGCTGGTAGCGCCCGCAGCATGGGTCTCGTGGTGGAGGGCTAAGACATGGCGAAGATTTCCAAGCGTTACAAGGCCCTGCAGTCGCTGGTCGTGCCGGGCAAGGCCTACTCGCTCGATGAGGCCCTGAAGATCATCAAGGACAACTCGAAGACCAAGTTCGTCGAGTCGGTCGATGTCGCCGTGCGTCTCGGCGTCGATGCCAAGAAGTCCGACCAGCAGGTGCGCGGTTCCACCGTGCTGCCAGCCGGTACCGGCAAGTCCGTGCGTGTCGCCGTGTTCTGCCCGGCGGGCGCCAAGGCTGACGAGGCCCTCGCCGCTGGAGCGGAAGTCGTCGGTATGGACGATCTGGCTGACAAGATGCTGGCTGGCGATATCAATTACGACGTCGTCATCGCGACGCCGGACGCCATGCGCGTGGTCGGCAAGCTCGGCCAGGTGCTGGGCCCGCGCGGCCTGATGCCGAACCCGAAGGTCGGCACCGTGTCGCCGGACGCCGCTGGCGCCGTGCGCAATGCCAAGGCCGGTCAGGTGCGCTACCGCACCGACAAGGCTGGCATCATCCACTGCACCATCGGCAAGGCCAGCTTTGACGCTGAAGCGTTGAAGAACAACCTGACCGCGCTGCTGAACGACCTGGTCAAGGCCAAGCCGTCGGCCGCCAAGGGCCAGTACCTGCAGAAGATCTCGCTGAGCTCGACCATGGGCGTCGGCGTGACGATCGACCAGGGCTCGCTGACGCTGGCCAAGTAATCCGTTTTTCCCCGGCTGGGCTCGCCCAGCCGGGTCGTTTTTGAAGGCGTCCGCGTTCGCGCGGGAGCCATCAAAGACCGCAGGCGCGACAAGCGCGTGACGACGTCGGGCATTGGATGCACGAAAGGCAAGGATTCGCCGTCGGCACAATCGGGGTCGCTTAATCAGGCCTGCGTAGATGGTGTCGCCCTTCTGGAATCTGGCGACAGCCGCTCTGGAACCGGCTACCACCGGGATGCTCCGGCATCCCCGGCATCGAAGGATCGATGCCGCCCGAAGACCGCGAACGGCTGGAGCCGGGAGCGGAGTCCACTAGGAGGAGTGCAATGGCTCTCAATCTGTCCCAGAAGCAAGAAGTGGTAGCCGAGCTGGCAGACGTCGCCGCCAAGGCCCACTCCTTGATCGCTGCGGAATACGCGGGCATCACGGTCGGTCAGATGACCGCGATGCGCAAGAAGGCCCGCGAAACCGGCGTGTACTTGAAAGTTGTCAAGAACACCCTGGCTTCGCGCGCTGTGGCGGGCACCGAATACGAATGCGTCCAGGACGCCCTCGTCGGTCCGCTGCTCTACGCGTTTTCGCAGGAAGAACCCGGTGCTGCCGGGCGCTTGATCAAGGAGTTCGCCAAGGTCAGCGACAAGCTGCAGCCGAAGGTCGTTTCCGTCGGTGGAAAGGTCTATCCGGCCTCGCACGTAGAAGTGCTGGCTGCGCTGCCGACCCGCGAACAGGCCCTGTCGATGCTGGCCCGTGTCCTCGCCGAGCCGGCGAGCATGGTTGCCCGTGCGATCAAGGCCGTGGCCGACAAGCAAGGTGGTGGCGAAGCCGCCCCCGCCGAGGCCGCCGCGGAAACCGCCTGACGGTCATCCGCTTAGCGGATGATTTCCCAAACCGTTTCGCAAGTTCACATTCCAGAGGTAATCACAATGTCCCTTTCCAACGAGCAGATCGTCGACGCCATCGCCGGCAAGACCCTGATGGAAGTGATGGAGCTGGTCAAGGCCATCGAAGATAAGTTCGGCGTCACCGCTGCCGCCCCGGTCATGATGGCTGCTGGTCCGGCCGCCGCTGCGGCTCCGGCCGAGGAGCAGACCGAGTTCACCGTCGTGCTGAAGTCGGCCGGCGACAAGAAGGTCGAAGTCATCAAGGTCGTCCGCGCCATCACCGGCTTGGGCCTGAAGGAAGCCAAGGACCTCACCGAGGCCGGCGGCACCGTCAAGGAAGGCGTGTCCAAGGACGACGCCGCGAAGTTCAAGAAGGATCTCGAGGCGGCTGGCGCCACCGTCGAAGTCAAGTAAGCGACGCTTGCGTCGCCGGATTGCAATGGCGACCACCGAAGGCTGGGGGCGAAAGTCCCCGGCCTTTGGCCGTTCCAGAGTTTTGCCAAACGAAGTCGGCAGTCGGAAGTAGCGGGAGAGGGCGTGCTGGTGCCGGCAATACCAGCGACTTCCCACTGACGGTTTGATTACACCCGGGGCCGCAAGGCTCCACATCCAACGAGGCGGCAGCCCCAATGACGACGTACTCCCTCACCGAAAAGAAGCGCATTCGTAAGGACTTCGGCAAGCGCCGGGCTGTCCTCGACGTGCCCTATCTGCTCGCGATCCAGATGGACTCCTATCGCGAGTTCCTGCAGGACAGCTCGACAGGAACCCCGCGCGACGACCGTGGCCTGCACGCCGCGCTGAAGTCGGTGTTCCCGATCGTCAGCTATTCCGGCAATGCCGCCCTCGAGTACGTGAGCTACAAGCTCGGTGAGCCGCCGTTCGACGAGCGCGAGTGCCGCAACCGCGGCCTCACCTTCGGCGCCCCGTTGCGCGTCACTGTGCGTCTGGTCATCTACGATCGCGAGTCGTCGACCAAGGCGATCAAGTACGTCAAGGAGCAGGAGGTCTACATGGGCGAGATGCCCCTGATGACCGACAACGGCACCTTCATTGTCAACGGCACTGAGCGCGTCATCGTGTCGCAGCTGCATCGCAGCCCGGGCGTGTTCTTCGACCACGACCGCGGCAAGACGCACAGCTCGGGCAAGCTGTTGTACAGCGCCCGGATCATTCCCTACCGCGGCTCCTGGCTCGACTTCGAGTTCGACCCCAAGGACTGCGTATTCACCCGTATCGACCGTCGCCGCAAGCTGCCGGTGTCGATCCTGCTGCGCGCCCTCGGCTACAACAACGAGGAAATGCTGGCACTGTTCTTCGACATCAACACCTTCCACCTCGGCAAGGATGCGGTGGAGCTGGAGCTGGTCGCTGAGCGCCTGCGCGGTGAGACGCTCAACTTCGACCTGGTGGTCGGCGGCAACGTGGTCGTCGAAGCCGGCAAGCGCATCACTGCTCGTCACGTGAAGCAGCTCGAGCAGGCCAAGGTCACCGCGCTGGCGGTGCCGGACGACTACCTGTTCGGTCGCATCCTCGCCAACGACGTGGTCGACACCAAGACCGGCGAGCTGATCGCCAGCGCCAACGACGAGATCAGCGAAACCACCCTCGCCAAGCTGCGCAAGGCCGGTATCGCCTCCGTCGGCACGCTGTGGGTCAACGACCTCGATCGCGGTCCGTACATCTCCAACACCCTGCGCATCGACCCGAGCAAAACCCAACTCGAAGCGCTGGTCGAGATCTACCGGATGATGCGTCCGGGCGAGCCGCCGACCAAGGAAGCTGCGCAGAACCTGTTCCACAATCTGTTCTTCACCTTCGAGCGCTACGACCTGTCGGGCGTCGGCCGGATGAAGTTCAATCGCCGTGTCGGCCGCAAGGAGACCACCGGTGCGTCGGTGCTGTTCGACTCGAAGTACTTCGGCGAGCGCAACGACGAGGAGTCCAAGCGTTTGTGCGCCGAGCTCGGCGCCACGTCGGACATCCTCGAGGTCATCAAGACCCTGTGCGAGATCCGCAACGGTCGCGGCAACGTCGATGACATCGATCACCTCGGCAACCGTCGCGTGCGTTCGGTCGGCGAAATGGCCGAGAACGTGTTCCGCGTCGGCCTCGTGCGCGTCGAGCGCGCGGTCAAGGAGCGTCTGAGCCTCGCCGAGGCCGACGGCCTGACCCCGCAGGACCTGATCAATGCCAAACCGGTGGCGGCCGCGATCAAGGAGTTCTTCGGCTCCTCGCAGCTGTCGCAGTTCATGGACCAGAACAACCCGCTGTCCGAGGTCACCCACAAGCGCCGCGTTTCCGCACTCGGCCCGGGTGGCCTGACCCGCGAGCGCGCCGGCTTCGAAGTGCGTGACGTGCATCCGACGCACTACGGCCGCGTCTGCACCATCGAGACGCCGGAAGGCCCGAACATCGGCCTGATCAACTCGCTCGCCGTGTACGCCCGCTCCAACCGCTACGGATTCCTCGAGACCCCGTACCGCAAGGTGGTCGACGGCAAGGTCACCGACACCGTCGACTTCCTGTCGGCGATCGAGGAGAACGAGTACGTCATCGCCCAGGCCAACGCCGAGCTCAATCCCGACAACGGCTTCCAGGCACCGTTCGTGCCCTGCCGCTTCCAGGGTGAAACCCTGCTCAAGCCGCCGGCGGAAATCCACTACATGGACGTGTCGCCGATGCAGTCGGTGTCGGTCGCGGCGGCGCTGGTGCCCTTCCTCGAGCACGACGACGCCAACCGCGCACTGATGGGCGCGAACATGCAGCGTCAGGCGGTTCCGACCCTGCGTGCGCAGAAGCCGCTGGTCGGCACTGGCATCGAGCGCGCCGTGGCGCGTGACTCTGGCGTCACTGTCAACGCCAAGCGCGGCGGCGTGATCGACCAGGTCGACGCGGCCCGTATCGTGGTGCGCGCCAACGAAGCCGAGATCGAAGCGAACGATCCCGGCGTCGACATCTACACCCTGGTCAAGTACACCCGCTCGAACCAGAACACCTGCATCAACCAGCGTCCGCTGGTGAAGGTCGGTGACCGCGTCGAGCGCGGCGACGTGCTGGCCGACGGTCCGTCGACCGACATCGGCGAGCTGGCGCTGGGGCAGAACATGCTGGTCGCCTTCATGCCGTGGAACGGCTACAACTTCGAAGACTCGATCCTGCTCTCCGAGCGCGTCGTCGAGGAAGATCGCTACACCACCATCCACATCGAAGAGCTGACCTGCGTCGCCCGCGATACCAAGCTGGGTCCGGAGGAAATCACCGCCGACATCCCGAACGTGTCGGAGCAGGCGCTGGGCCGTCTCGACGAGTCCGGCGTGGTCTACATCGGCGCCGAAGTGCGCGCCGGCGACATCATGGTCGGCAAAGTAACGCCGAAGGGCGAGAGCCAGCTGACCCCGGAAGAAAAGCTGCTGCGCGCGATCTTCGGCGAGAAGGCGTCCGATGTGAAGGACAGCTCGCTGCGCGTACCGCCGGGCATGGACGGTACCGTCATCGACGTGCAGGTCTTCACCCGCGACGGTATCGAGAAGGACAAGCGCGCCCGGCAGATCGAAGAGACCGAGATCCGCCGCGTTAAGAAGGACTTCGACGACCAGTTCCGCATCCTCGAAGGTGCGATCTTCGCTCGCCTGCGCAGCCTGATTGTCGGCAAGGTCGCCAATGGCGGCCCGAGCGGCCTGAAGAAGGGCAGCGAGATCACCAACGAGTACCTCGATGGTCTCGACAAGTCCGATTGGTTCGCGATCCGCATGAAGGACGATTCTGCCGCCGAGGCGATCGAGCGCGCGCAAAAGCAGGTCGAAGAGCACAAGAAGGAATTCGAGAAGCGCTTCGCCGACAAGCGCGGCAAGATCACCCAGGGCGACGACCTCGCTCCCGGCGTGCTGAAGATGGTCAAGGTCTACCTGGCCGTGAAGCGCCGCATCCAGCCGGGCGACAAGATGGCCGGTCGTCACGGCAACAAGGGCGTGGTCTCGACTATCGTGCCGGTCGAGGACATGCCGTACACCGCCGACGGCACCACCGTCGACATCGTGCTCAACCCGCTGGGCGTGCCGAGCCGTATGAATATCGGCCAGGTGCTGGAAGTGCACCTGGGTTGGGCTGCCAAGGGCCTCGGCCGCCGGATCCAGCGCATGTTGGAGGCGCAGGCCGCGGTAAAGGAGCTGCGCAGCTTCCTCGACCAGATCTACAACCACGATCGCAGCGTGATCGGCGAGCGTGTCGACCTGTCTCAGCTGTCCGATCAGGAGCTGCTGCTGATGGCCAGCAACCTCTGTGATGGCGTGCCGATGGCGACCCCGGTGTTCGACGGTGCCGCTGAAGCCGAGATCAAGGCGATGCTCAAGCTGGCCGAGCTGCCGGACAGCGGTCAGACCACACTGTTCGACGGCCGTACCGGCGAAGCGTTCGATCGTGAAGTGACCATCGGCTACATGCACATGCTGAAGCTGAACCACCTCGTCGACGACAAGATGCACGCGCGCTCGACCGGTCCGTACTCGCTCGTCACCCAGCAGCCGCTGGGCGGCAAGGCGCAGTTCGGTGGCCAGCGCTTCGGTGAGATGGAAGTCTGGGCGCTGGAAGCCTACGGCGCGGCCTACACCCTGCAGGAGATGCTGACGGTGAAGTCCGACGACGTGCAGGGCCGCAACCAGATGTACAAGAACATCGTCGATGGCGAACACGAGATGACCGCCGGCATGCCGGAGTCGTTCAACGTGCTGGTCAAGGAAATCCGCTCGCTCGGTATCAATATCGAGCTGGAAGAGCAGTGATAGACGCTGAGAACAGGAGAACCATGAAATGAAAGACTTGCTCAATCTGTTCAACCAGCAGCGTCAGTCGCTGGATTTCGACGGCATCAAGATCGCGCTCGCCTCGCCGGACCTGATCCGGTCGTGGTCGTTCGGCGAAGTGAAGAAGCCGGAAACCATCAACTACCGCACCTTCAAGCCCGAGCGTGACGGCCTGTTCTGCTCGGCCATCTTCGGTCCGATCAAGGACTACGAGTGCCTGTGCGGCAAGTACAAGCGCATGAAGCACCGCGGCGTGGTCTGCGAGAAGTGCGGTACCGAGGTCACCTTGGCCAAGGTCCGCCGCGAGCGCATGGGCCACATCGACCTGGCCAGCCCGGTCGCGCACATCTGGTTCCTCAAGTCGTTGCCGTCGCGCATCGGCCTGATGCTGGACATGACGCTGCGTGATATCGAGCGCGTGCTGTATTTTGAATCGTTCGTGGTGGTTGACCCGGGGATGACCTCCCTGGAGAAAGGCCAGCTGCTG
>DASUOA010000323.1:0-9521 GCA_036276895.1 Arenimonas sp.
AGACCAGGAGGCGTGGTCGCAACAGGTCGAGCGCTTCCATCGGCTGGCCCGGCACTGGCGCGAGCGCGGACCGCTGGCGGTCGTGGTCGAACTGCTGCAGCAGACGGGGTCGCGCCTGCTCGCCGACGGCGACGGCGAGCGCGCACTGACCGACCTGCGTCAGCTTGGCGAGTTGTTGCAGCAGCAAACGGAGCGGGTGGTCGGTCCGGAGCAGCTGCTTGCCTGGTTCGCTGGCCAGTGCGAGGACGGCAGCGACGATGACGCCAGTGAGGAAGCGCAGCTGCGCATCGAGTCCGACCAGCAGCGCGTGCAGTTGCTGACCCTCCACGCGAGCAAGGGGCTTGAGTTTGACCTTGTGTTCTTGCCGTTGATGTCGCTGCACGGTGGCCGCGAGCCGCGGTTCGCCAGCGCCATCGACGGCGAGCGGCGGGTGGTCGATCTCGGCACGCCCGCGGAAGCGGCCCTTCGTGCCCGTGCGGCCGACGAGGACCAGCGCGAGCGCCTGCGCGTGCTCTATGTGGCGTTGACGCGTGCCCGCTACTACTGCCATGTGCTGGCGATGCCGCCGGAGCGTCCGCGCGCTGGTAGCGGCAAGCAGCCGCTAGGAGACCCGCAGCGCTCGGCGCTCGACCGAGTGTTGGCGCAGATCGGTAACACGCCGGATACGACGTGCTGTGCGGCGATCGAATGGCGTCGTGGTTGGGACCCCGTCGCAAGCCGGCTTGCGCGTGGCAGCGATGCGCGGCCGGGCGCCCCGCAGGTACAGGCCATGCCGGCGCGCCGTCCTTGGCTGGCCAGCCACAGCTTCTCCAGCCTGATTCACGGCGGCCGTGCGGGGCAGGGCGAGGACGAAGCGGCAGCCATCGACGAGCCAGCAATCGATGAACTGCCACTACCGCTCGTCGAGGAGGAATCGCCGCATCCTGCCGTGCAGTCCTTGTCGGCCTTGCGCGGCACCGCCTTCGGCAACGCTGTGCATGCCATCTTCGAGAACCGTGAGCCATCGCGGCCGCTGCTGGAGCAGCGCGAGTTGCTGTTACGCTGCCTGCGCAGTGCCGGTGTAGTGCTGGATCCCGCTCGCAGCGATGGCTTGCTACGCGAACTCGGGCGTCGCCTCGATGCCTGCCTGCTCAGCGATCTGGGTGACGGCCTGCGATTGCAGGACATCGCGCCGGAGGGGCAGCGCGCTGAGATGGCGTTTCATTTCGAGCTGCACGGAGCCGGGCTCGATGCACTGCGCCACGTGCTGGTCGGTCACGGGCATGGCGACTGGCTGCCCGAGTCGCTCGGCAACCGTCGCCTGCGCGGCTTCATGACCGGCAAGATTGATCTGCTGCTGCAGCACGGGGGGCGCGTGCACGTGCTCGACTACAAGAGCAACCACCTCGGCGAGCGGCTAGTTGACTATGGCAGTGCGGCGCTGGATGCCGCCATGCGCGAGCACCACTATCCGTTGCAGGCGCTGCTGTATACCGTCGCGCTGGATCGCTACCTGCGCCAGCGCCAGCGCGGCTATCGGCGCGAGCAGCATCTCGGTGACGCGATCTATCTGTTCGTGCGGGCGGCGGGCCTGGCGCCGGACGTCGGTATCTGGCGACGACGTTTCGATCCGTGCTTGATCGCGGATCTCGATGCCGCCTTCGCGATTGCCGAGGCGCAGCACGCATGAGCGGCTTCGACTTCCATCAACCTCGCGATGCGCTGACGCTGCCCGAATGGTCGCCGCTGGCGCGCGCCCTGCAACGCTGGGCATTGGCACATGGCGCCTCGAGCACGCTGGCGATGCTGGCCGGCTGGGCCTGCCAGAGCGAAGCCCAAGGCGACAGCGTGCTGCGGCTCGATGATCCGCGTCTGCCGGTGCTCGATGCAGCGACGCGAACGGCCTTGCTGGGCGAAGTGCTGTGTAGTGATGGCGAGCGCGCGGCGCCATTCGTGCTGCAGGGCGATCGCTTCTATCTGTGGCGCAACCATGCTGCGGAAGACGCGATCGCGACATCGCTGCTCGCACGCCTGCGGCATCCGGCGGATGCCGGGCCGCCGCCGCATTGGCTCATGGAATTGTTCGAAGGTAGCGACCCCGATGCCAGCGCGGCGCAGCGTGTTGCCGTTGCTGCGGCGGCGCAACAACGCTTGCTGCTGCTCTCCGGCGGCCCCGGTACCGGCAAGACCAGTACTGTGCTGCGCATCCTGCTGCTATTGCAGCGCCTGCAGCCGACGCCGCTGACGCTGCATCTGGCTGCGCCGACCGGCAAGGCCGCGCAGCGGTTGGCGCAGGCACTGCGCAGCGGACGCGAGGCCTTGGCCGCGCGATTGGACCAGCCCTGGCAGGAAGTCTTGCAGCGCCTGCCATCGCCCGACGTGCAGACCCTGCACCGCCTGCTCGAATTCGATCCGCGTCGCAACCGCTTCCGTCGTGGCAAGGAGCAGCGACTCGCTGCCGACGTCGTGGTCATCGACGAAGCTTCGATGGTCGACCTCGAGCAGCTGCGCGCTTTACTTGCAGCGGTGCCGGAGCAGGCGCGACTGGTTCTGGTCGGCGATCCCGGCCAGCTGCATTCGGTGGCCGCCGGTGCGGTGCTCGCCGATATCGGCCGTGTGCTGCAGACAAAGGGCTGCCCGCAGTGGCAGCAGCTCGAACATGTATTCCGTGCCGACGCGCCCTTGCAGCCCTTGCTGCAGGCCATACGCGCCGGCGATTTGCCAGCGCTGCATGCGGCGGTGACGGCAGCACCGACGGCGATCGCGATCCACGATGCCGGTAGTCGGGGCGCACTTGCGGCGCTGCTGCGTCGCTGGGGCGACAGCCTGCGCGCATGGCAGGCCGCGCTGCCGGCACAGGTCGACACTCCCGATCAGGCGGCGGCGGCGTTGCGCAGCCTCGCCGGCCGGCAGTTGCTGTGCGCCCTGCGCGAGGGCGAGTTCGGCGCCGGGCGCTGCCAGCGCGCGTTGGAGCAAGACCTGCGGCACTCGCTGGGTGCGGTCGACTCGGCGTGGTTCCATGGTCGCGCGGTGATGATCCTGCGCAACGATTATGGCTATGGCCTGTTCAACGGCGATATCGGTCTAGCACTGCGCGACAGCACAGGGCGAATGCAGGTGTGGTTCGAGTCGGGCGAGGAAGGGACGCGCGCCTACGCGCCGGCCACCTTGCCAGCGCACGAAGGCGCATTTGCACTCACCATCCACAAGAGCCAGGGCAGTGAGTACGACACCGTCGCCGTGCTGCTGCCGCCACAGGCGGAGCCGCGCTTCCTGTCGCGGCAGTTGCTGTACACCGGCGTGTCGCGGGCGAAGTCGCGCGTCGAGTTGTGGGCCGGGGAGGGTGTCGTGCGCCTCGCGTTGCATCAGGACGCGCAACGCGCCAGTGGGCTCGGCGAGCGCTTGCTCGCGCTGAGCTAGTCCGACGCCGGCAGGCCGGCGCCCAGCTTCTTCAACAGGCGCGCCAATTGCGTGCGCTCGCTGGGGCTGAGTGCCGCCACGGCGTCGCTCGCTTCGGCAAAGCGCACCACGATCGCCTTGTCGATCAGCTTTCTTCCCGCCGTGGTCAGCTCGGCGGCGGTCGAGCGACGATCGGCAGGATTGGCGACACGGGTGATCAGGCCGCCGCGTTCGAGTCGGTCGAGACAGGCGGTCATGGCGCCTGAGGTGAGCAGCACCGAATCGCGCAGCTCGGTCGGCGTCAGTCGGAACGGCCGCCCCCGGCGACGCAGCGTGGCGAGCACATCGAGGTCGGTGTAATGCAGCCCCAGCGGCTTGAGCGCCGCGCCGGCGCGCGCTTCGAGCTGCCGGCCCAGGCTGAGCACGCGGCCGACCACCTGCATCGCGCTGCAGTCGAGTTCGGGTCGTTCGCTGCGCCAGTCGGCCAGCAGGCGGTCAATCTTGTCGGTGTCATCGAGTGGCATGGCAGCGATCCGGTTCCGGGCTTGTGCAAGTGTAACAGCATCAAGTATCTTGACGACAAGATAAATACGTTGACCGCGGGAGCTGCATGAAACACTACTTCTATTCAGCCGACGGACGGCTGCGCAACGGCTGGTGGATGCTGGTCTTTGCCGCCTTGATACCGCTCAGCGGGCTGCTCTATACGCCGCTGGTGCGGGGACTGAAGTCGCGTGGGCTAGAGCCCTTGCTGCTGGAGCCAATGCCATTCGTGTTCGTGCTGCTGGTCACCTTGATCTGCCTGCGCCTGCGTCGCGAGCGCCTTGCCGATGTCGGACTGCGCCTGGATCGGGCCTGGTGGCGCCAGGCGATGGCAGGCTGTGCGATCGGCATCGCTTCCGCAGCGCTGGCGGTTGGCATGCTGCTGCTTGCTGGTGGTGCCGAGCTGGTGCTGGACCCGCAGCGCGGCCTCTCCGCGCTGCTGCTCGGTGGCTACGTGTTCCTGTTCGTCTCGCTGTTCGAGGAGTTGCTGCTTCGCGGCTTCCTGTTCCAGCGTCTGGTTGCCGGCACACGGCCTTGGATTGCGCAGGCGGTGTTCGCGCTGCTGTTCGCGATCGGGCATTGGGGCAATCCGGGGATGGATGGCATCACGATGTGGTTTGCCACCATCGAATTGACCTTGGCCGCGCTGGTGCTCGGCCTGGCCTACCTGCGCACCCGCAGCCTGGCGCTCCCGATCGGTCTGCATCTTGGTTGGAACTGGGCGCAGGGCTCGTTGTTCGGCTTTGGCGTCAGTGGCCTCGATCACCCCGGATGGTGGCAACCGCAGCTGAGCGCGCAGCCGGTGTGGCTCAACGGCGGCGAGTTCGGTCTGGAAGCGACGGTGTGGGCCATCGTCAGCGACTTGCTGGTGTTGGCGCTGCTGTGGCGCTGGCGCGGCGTGCAGCGAAATGACGAAGCCGCGATAGTCGCCGGTGCTTGAGGTGATGGCGGAAATGATCGAGAGTTGGCGGCGCCACGCCGCACCGATCGGAGGGTCCATTGTCGAATATCCGCTGGCCGCACGTCGTAGCCGGGTCGCTTGTCATCGCGGGTGCGGCGCTGGTCGGCCTGCTGGTCCACTCGTTCGAACCCGAGCCACTGTCTGAAAGGCAGAGGGCGGCGTCGAAGCAGAAGTATCTGGCCAATTGCGGCGACGGGATGTTCGACGTCGCGCCGCAGTCGGTGATGTGCCCGGTATTCGACACGGTCTCATTCGAATCGTGGCCATGTGCCGGCTGTGACGCGTATGTGCTGACGCTACGCGCCGACGGCCGGGCAACCCTGAGCGAGGGTGCGCCTGGGGAGAGCGGGGCGCCGGAGTTGGCGGCGGATGTTGGCGAAGCCGAGTTCCGTCGACTGGCCAACCTGGTAGCGGCCATGCAGTTCGACCGTCTGGGTGGATTCGTCGCGCCGGCGCCCGATGCGGGCAGTCAGGTGATCAAGGCCGGTTGCAACGGCGACTGGAGTTTCAGCGTCAACCACGGCGGCAGCGAAGGCGAGGCCGCCGCCGTCGCGCGCTGCCTTGATGCCGTCAAGCAGCGCGCCGACTGGTCGCAGCGTTAGCCGCGGGTGCAAGCCTCCGCGCAGGCGCGACGGTCACCGCGTGCCGACGTCCCGGCTCGGAACGATGATGATCCGCTGCCGGAGGTAGAACGCGATGCCCAGAACCAGCAGGAACGCAGCGTAGGACAGCGTCGACGCCAGCACCTGTCGCCAGATGGCGCCGCTGCCGAGATCGGCGTTGTGGTAACTCCATTGCGTGCCGATGGCGGCTGCCAGCACCGCCAGCACCAGGCTGGCTACATCAAACGCCAAGCGCCTCGCGTTGCGTGGCGTGCGCGGATAGATCCAGTACAGCGCGGCGAGGATGGCGAACCAGGGCAGGAACAGGATCAGCGCCAGGTTCACTTCGATGAAGGTGTTCATGGCAGGCGACAGCCCTTGGTTCAACGCACAAGGCCCGCAGATGCGGGCCTTGTTCGGTTCCTTGTGGTGCCGGCGGAGAGACTCGAACTCTCACGAGGGGCTGCCTCGGCGGATTTTGAGTCCGCTGCGTCTACCGTTCCGCCACGCCGGCAGCGGGTGCGCAGTATAGCGGAATCGGATCAGGCGGCGCGATCCAGGCTGAGCTGGCGTTGGCTACGCTGGTACCAGCCGTCGCCCTCCGGCTGGAACATCGAGCAGCAGGTCATCGCTTCCTTGTAGATGTGCAGCGACACCGCACAAGCGTCCTCGCTGGGGTTGCGGATGGTGTGGTACTCGTGCGGCGGGATCAGGCTGCCGGCGCTGCCGTGGCCGGCGATCTGGGTGCCGACCGCCTCGAAGCGGAAGCGGTCGCCATCGCGCTCGTGCAGGTGGTACTGGGTGATCTCGATCTGGCCTTTCCAGACGCCCTCGACGCACCACAGGCCGGAGTGGTCGTGGATCGGCGTGCCCTGGCCGGGGCCCCAGGTCATGGCGATCACCGCATAGCCGCTTTGCTCGCAGCGGTAGATCTCGCGCCGCGCATAGTGGCCTTCGACCGCTTCGAACACGCAGTCGGGCAGACGGATGTCCGGGTCGCGCATGGCCTTGCACAGGCCGGCGCGCAGGGCGTCGGTGATCGCGCGCTCGTCGCCCAGGGCGACGGCGGCATCGATCATGGCAAGCAGCTTGTCGCTGCCGGGAAATTGCAGGGCCAACATCACAGTCACCGCGGGTTCGGAATCCCGGGCATTTTAGCAGCCGGGTCCGGTGGCGACCGGACTTCGATCAAATCCGCTTACAGGCGGGCGAGAAAGCCGCCGATGGCTGGCCCGAAGCGGGCGATGTCGACCAGGAAGGCGTCGTGGCCCTGCTTCGAGGGCAGGGGCAGGAACTCGCTGGTGGCGCCACCTTTACGCAGGCCGTCGGCGACCTGCTCCTGCTGCTGCAGCGGGAACAGGATGTCGGTTTCGACGCCGATCGCCAGTGCGCGTTCGAGCTGGATCGACGCAAGGCCGGCATCGATGTCGCCAGCGCCGTACTCGGCGACGTCGAACCAGTCCATCGAGCGGCTCAGGTACAGATAGCAATTCGGGTCAAACTGGCGCACGAAGCGTTGCGCATGGCCTTCGAGGTAGCGCTCGACCTCGAACTCGAGGCCGAATGGATCGTCCTCGCGGCAGTCGCTGTCGAGCCGCACGCGCCCGAAGCGGCCGTCCCATTCCATTGCCGAACGGTAAGTGACGACACCGAGCTTGCGCGCGATGCGCATGCCGCTGTCGGGGTAGTGCGCTTCGTCGTAGTGGCCGCCATTCCAGTTCGGATCGAGGCGGATCGCCTCGCGCTGCAGCGAGCGGATCGCGATCGAGAACGGCAGCGCGCAGGCACTGCCGGAGACGTTGATGTGGCTGCGCGCGCTGCCGGGATGCAGCAGCAGGTAGGCCAGTGCACTCATGCCGCCCATGGAATTGCCGATCACGCAGGCCAGGCGCTCAATGCCCAGGTGCTGCACGACGTGATGCGCCGCGCGGGCGCCGTCTTCGATGGCAAGGTCGGGGAAGTCGAGACGGTAGGGTTCGCCGGTTGCAGGATTGACCGAAGCGGCGCCGGTGGAGCCCTTGCAGCTGCCCAGCGAGTTCACGCAAATGACAAACCAGCGATCGCTGTCGATCGGCTTGCCCGGGCCGAGCATCGCTTCCCACCAGCCAGGCTCGGCGTTGCCGGCGTTGCTGGCAGCGTGCGCATTGGGTGACAGCCCGGTGAGGATCAACACCGCATTGTCGCGCGCGGCATTCAATTCGCCCCAGGTCTCGAAGGCCATGCGCGCGCCGTGCAGCTCGCCACCGCGCTTGAATGCGAAAGGCGAAGGCAGGTCGACGAATCGGGTGGCGGGTGGAGTGAACTCGGTCATGGGCGGATGCGGTCGATGCGCAATACGGTGATGGCGTCCGAGCCTACCGTGACCTGCACCGGCTCGGCCTCGGGATCGCCGCTGGCGCCGGCGGCATCGCCGCTCAGCGAGATGCGCGCCAGCAAGCTCACTTCGCGCTGGGCGGACAGCTTCTGTGTGGGCATCAAGCCATCGGCGTCGCTCAGGACCACCTCGACCGGGAAGCCGGATGCCGCAAGTCGCTTGACCGCGACCGGCAGACCGGCACCATCGCTGGTGCGCGCGAAGACGTACAGCACGGCGGTGTCCGGCAGCGGCGCGGCGAGCTCGGCCGCCAGTTCGACGCGGACCTTGAGCTGCGGGCCTTGCACCGTTGCTTCCGTGGCGCGGGCCTCGGCGGGTGGCAGGCCGGCCTGCGCGCGGGCGGCATCGATCTGCGGACGCAGGGCGTCGGCGGTGGCCGGCTCGACCAGCGGCAGCAGGCGCTCCCACAGCGCGACCGCCTCGGCCGCTTCACCCGCCTGCAGGCGATCGAGGCCCAGCAGGAACAGCGCCTTCTGCTGTTCGGGTTGCGCCGCCAGCACGGCCCGCAGACGCTGCCGCGCGCTTTCGGGCATGCGGGCGTCGTCGGCCGAGCGCAATTCGGCCTCGGCGTAGTCGACGGCGATGTCGGCTTCCTGCGGCGCCAATGCGTGCGCCTTGGCGTAGGCATCGCGGGCAAGGTCGAAGCGGCCCTGGCTCATGCGGCTGCGCGCCAGCAACAGCCAGCCTTGCGTTTCGCCCGGCTCGCGTGCCAGGCGGCGTTCGAGCTGCTCGATGGCTTCGTCCAGCGATTGCGGCGCGCGGACATTGCGCGGATCGAGGGCATCGGGCGTGCCGACGCTGACATAGAGCAGGCCCGTCACTGCCGGCAGTGCCAGCAGCAAGGCGATGCCAAGACCGCGCTGCGTCGCCAGCAAGGGGCGCAGTGCCAACGCCGAAAGGGCGACGAGCAGCACAGAGATGAGCAGGAAGACCGTCATGTCACCACTCCTGGTCGTCTTCGCGCGGCGGGAGGGGCGGGGTCTTGCCGGCGCGGTGACGCACTACCAGGATGAGCGCCACGCCGCCGGCCAGCAGCAGCACGAACGGACCGAACCACAGCAGCCACGTATGCGGACGCACCGGTGGCTTGTACAGCACGAACTCGCTGTAGCGCTCGACCAGATAGGCCTTGATCTCGTCGTCGCTGCGGCCTTCGCGCATCAGCGCCAACACCTGGCGACGCAGGTCGGCGGCGATCTGCGCATCGGAATCGGCGAGGCTCTGGTTCTGGCACATCACGCAGCGCAGCTCGGCGGCCAGCGCGCGGTAACGCGACTCTTCGGCGGCGTCGCGGAAATCGAAGGGCTCCAGCGCCTGCGCCAGCGGTGCCAGCAGGAGCAGGGCGAGCATCAGCAGCATGCGCTTCACGGCAGCGACTCCAGTGCCGGCCACAACGACGCCTCCATCACCTTGCGGTCGATCGGGCCGACGTGCTTCCAACGCACGATGCCGGCGGCGTCGACCAGGAACGTTTCCGGTGCGCCGTAGATACCCCAGTCCAACGCTGCCAGGCCATCGGCATCGACCACGATGAACTCGTAGGGGTTGCCGAACTGCTGCAGCCAGCGCTGTGCATCGACCGGATCGTCCTTGTAGTCGTAGCCGATCACGCGCACGCGGCCGCTGCGCGCGATCTCGTCGATGTAGGGATGCTCGTCGCGAC
>DASUOA010000324.1:0-5946 GCA_036276895.1 Arenimonas sp.
CGGCGCGCGCGGCCTCGTGCCCGCGCGAATGCAACCACGCCAGCGCCTCGGCGCGCGGCGGCAGGCGGAACAATAACCGCTGGCAGCGGCTGCGGATGGTCGCCGGCAGGCGACCGGGCCGGCTGCTGACCAGCAGCAGGAAGCGATTCGGTGCAGGCTCTTCAAGCGTCTTCAGCAGGGCGTTGCTGGTGGCCGTGTTCATGCTGTCGGCCGGGTCGATCAGCGCCACCTGGGCACCGCCGAGTTGCGGCGTCAACGCGAACCATGCGCCCAGCCCGCGGACCTGGTCGATGACGATCTCGCTGCGCTGCTTGCCGGTCTTCTCGTTGACCTGCAAGGTCTCGCGGCGGAAATCAGGATGAGTGCCGTGCGCATACAGTTGGCAGCCGCGGCAGCGGCCGCAGGCCAAGCCGTCGTCGCCCGGCGTGGCGCAAAGCAGGCGCTGAGCCAGGGCATCGGCAAATTCGGCCTTGCCCATGTGCTCGGGCCCGACCAGCAGCAAGGCGTGACCGAGGCGGCGCTCGGCCAGTGCGCCCAGTGCGGTGTCGAGCACCGCCTGCTGCCACGGCGCGAAACGGCTCATCGGCGGCCATCCAGCCAACCGTCGAGCTCAGCCCGCACGGCGGCGACCACCGCCTCGGCGCTTTGCCCGGCATCAATCACCCGGAAGCGCTGCGGCTCCGCCGCGGCACGCGCGCGATAGGCGGCGCGCACGCGCTCGAAGAAGTCGAGCTGCTCGCGTTCGATGCGATCCGGCTCGCCACCGCGCAAGCGCGCGCGAGCCAGGCCCTGCTCTACGCCGACATCCAGCAGGAAAGTCAGGTCCGGCTTGATGCCGGCGGCCCAGCGCTCCAACTCGGCGATGCGCGCGTTGTCGATTCCGCGGCCGCCGCCCTGGTAGGCGTAGCTGGCATCGGTAAAGCGGTCGCTGAGCACGGCAATGCCGCGCTCGATCGCGGGCAGGATGGATTCGCGAACCAGCTGCGCGCGGGCGGCGAACATCAACAGCAGCTCGGCTTCCGGCAGCAGATGGTTCGCGGGATCGAGCAGCAACCCCCGAATCGCCTCGCCCGCCAGCGTGCCGCCCGGCTCGCGCGTCTGCATCACCTCGAAGCCCCGCTCGGAAAGGCGCGCAGCGATCGCCGCCACCACCGTCGACTTGCCGGCGCCTTCGCCGCCTTCGAGACTGATGAAGGGAGCCCGATTCATGGACAACGCTTCCGTTGGTAGCAGTCGACCGCGCGGTTGTGCTCGGCCAATGTCGACGAGAACACATGCGTACCGTCGTTGCGCGAAACAAAGAACAGCGCGCTTCCCTTTTCCGGATGCGCCGCCGCCTGCAGCGCGGCGCGACCAGGCATGGCGATCGGCGTCGGCGGCAGGCCGGCGCGGGTGTAGGTGTTGTATGGCGTGTCGGTTTCCAGGTCGCGCTTGCGGATATTGCCGTCGTAGGCACTGCCAATGCCATAGATCACTGTCGGGTCGGTCTGCAGGCGCATGCCGAGCTTGAGGCGACGGACGAAGACACCGGCAATTGTCGGGCGCTCATGCGCGGCGCCGGTTTCCTTCTCGATGATCGACGCCAGGACCAGCAGCTCTTCCGGCGACTGCAGCGGCAGATCGGAGTCACGTTCCGCCCAGACTTCCGCCACGCTTTGCTCCATGGCCGACAGCGCGCGGCGCAGCACGTCGAGATCGCTCATGCCGCGCGTGTAGTGATAGGTCTCGGGCAGGAAGCGGCCTTCGGGATGCAGGCCGGGACGCTCGAGCGCCGCCATGACCTGATCGTCGCTCATGCCCGGAAGCGTCTGCACCAGCCCGTTTTCGCTGGCCAGCGCCGCGCGCAGTTCGCGGAAGTTCCAGCCCTCGACCAGGGTGATGCCGTAGTGGATCACCTTGCCGCTGGCGAGCCGACCGAGCAGCGCGCGCGGGCTCAATCCGGGCTCGACGCGGTAGTCGCCGGCCTGCAGCTTGCGTGCGACATCGAGTTCGCGGGCCAGCAATCGCCACTCCCACTCGTGACCCTCGTCAATGCCGAGCACGCGCAATTTGCCCACGATGGTCTGGAAGCCATCGCCCCGCGCCACCTCCAGCACCTGCTCGCCCTGCGGCAGCGCCAGCGGCGCATCACTGAACTGGCGATACTGCGAAAACAACCAACCACCGACGCTGACCACGAGCAGCAGGGTAGTGGCCAGCAGCGCCGGCAGCAGCGGGAATTTACGGCTCTTGCTCAACTGAGGTCCTCAACACCGGCAAACATCGGAACCGCGCTCGCCAGCTGCGCCTGCAAGGCGACGATCGCCGGCGACGGCGGCCACACACGCTCGCCCAATCGACTGACCGGGAGGATACCGCGCACGGCATTGCCAAGGAAAAGCGCCTCGCTCGATTCGAGCATCGCCCGCGACAGCAGCGCCTCCTCGACGACACCCTGCTGTAGCAGCCACTCGCGCAACACGCCTTGTACGCCGCAGTGATCAAGCCGCGGAGTGATCCAGCGACGGTCGATTCGGGCGAAGACGTTGGCGGCGGTCGCGCAGATCACGTGGTCCTGCGCATCACACATCAACCCCTCGTGGACGTCGGCATGATCCCACTCGGCGCGCGCCAGCACCTGTTCGAGGCGATTGAGATGCTTGAGCCCCGCTAGCATGGGCTGTGACGACAGGCGCAGCTCGCACCAGCGCAACCGCAGACCTTCCGTCGGCGCTGGCGACGGCAGCGGATGCCGTGCCAGCACCAGCGTCGGCGCACTCCCGACTGGAGGAGCATAGCCGCGACCTCCACTGCCGCGGGTCAGGATCAGTTTGAACACGCCCTCGACGCAGCCACCGAGCAGCCGCTGCGCTTCGCCGCGGACGAAGCTTTCGTCCGGCAGGCTGATGCGTAGACGTTCGGCACCGCGCGCCAGGCGTGCCCAGTGCCGCGACCACCACGGCACCTGGCCGTGATGCACGCGCATGGTTTCGAACAGACCATCTCCATAGGCCAGACCCCGATCCAGCGGATCGAGCGCGTCGATGCGCTGCCGACCACGATAGACGGCCAGCACGCTCATCCCGGCAAGCCCAGCGCACGCAACAGGCCGCGTGCCTTGGCCCGGGTTTCATCGACCTCGCGCTCGGCCAGTGAGTCGAGCACGATACCGGCACCAGTGCGGAAGCCCAGTTCGGCGCCGCGAAGCCAGGCACTGCGGATCAGGATGTTGAGGTCGAGATCGCCGTTGCGGTCGAGGTAGCCGATGGCACCGGTGTACGGGCCACGTCCCTTGCCTTCGAGCTCGGCGATGATCTGCATGCAGCGCACTTTCGGGCAGCCGGTGATGGTGCCGCCGGGAAACACCGCGGCGATCGCCTGCCCGGGCGTCACGCCATCGCGCAGTCGACCGCACACGTTGCTGACGATGTGATGCACGTGCGCGTAGCTCTCCACCGTCATCAGTTCATCGACCCGGACACTGCCCGGCTCGCACACGCGCCCGAGGTCGTTGCGCTCGAGGTCGATCAGCATCACGTGCTCGGCGCGCTCCTTGGGATTGCCGACCAGGTCGCGAATGCGCGCCGCGTCGTCGTCGCCGGCGAAACGTGGACGCGTGCCGGCGATCGGCCGTGTCTCGGCGATGCCGGTGCGCAACGACAGCAGGCGCTCCGGCGAGGAGCTGAGCAACGCGGCATCCCCGTAGCGCAGCAGGCCGGCGAACGGCGCCGGATTGGCACTGCGCAGCTGCGCGTACAGGGCTGCGGGATCCGGCGCGTGCTCGAACCGAGCGCGCCAGGCTCGCGACAGATTCACCTGGAAGACATCGCCGGCGCGCAGGTAGTCGTGGATACGCTCGACACCCTCGATGAACCCCTGCGGGTCGTCCTCGACGATGCCGCGGGGCGCCAGCCCGTCCGGCAACGCCGGCAGCGCGCGGCTGCGTTCGACATCGATGGCGATGCGCTGCAGCCAGGCTTCCCCGCCCTGCTCGGCGACGGCCAGCAGGCGACCACTCTGGCGATCGCGTACTACCGCCGCCGGGGTGCGCAGCGCCAATGCCGTCGGCAGTGGCGCGTCGGATGGCGGCAACTGCAGGCAGGGCTCGACCTGCGCTGCAAGTTCATAGCCCAGGTACAATCCCCAACCACCATGGAACGGCAGTTCGCCTGCATCATGCGCAGGCGCCGACCATTCCGCATCGAGTGCATCGAGGAAACCGCCCGCGACCGCCTCGCCACTGAGCCGGCGGGTCATGCCATCGGCATCGAGGCGCAGGCCGTCGCCGTTAGCGAGCAGCAGCAAGTCCCAACGCGACAGCATCTTGTCCACGCCGCCGGCCGGCTGCGCCACCGACTCCAGCAGCAAGGGATAGCGCTGCGGATCGAGCCGATGCAGCAGCAGCAGATCGGTATCGGCGGGCAGCGCGAGGGTGGCGGTCATGCCGATCCTTGGCGAGGCCTGCCGCGACAAGCTCGCGGCAGGCGGTGCCGGGTCAGAGCTTGCGGAACACCAAGGTGGCGTTGGTGCCACCGAAGCCGAAGCCGTTGGACATGGCGACATTGATCGCCTTCTCGCGCGCCACGTTCGGTACGTAGTCGAGATCGCAACCTTCGCTCGGCGAATCGAGATTGATGGTCGGCGGGATGATGCCGGTGTGCAGCGCCAACACGCTGAAGATCGCCTCGACGCCGCCGGCGGCACCGAGCAGGTGCCCGGTCATCGACTTGGTCGAGCTGACCATGGTTTTGTACGCGTGGTCGCCCAGCGCACGCTTCATCGCGAGGGTCTCGGCGAGATCGCCCAGCGGCGTCGAAGTGCCATGCGCATTGAGATAGTCGATCTGATCGGCATTGATGCCTGCATCGCGCATGGCGACGCCCATGCAGCGTGCCGGACCCTCGCCGGTTTCGCTCGGCGCGGTCATGTGGAAGGCATCGGAGCTGGCGCCATAGCCGGCGAGCTCGCAGTAGATGCGAGCGCCACGTGCCTTGGCACTCTCGTACTCCTCCAGCACCAGGATGCCGGCGCCATCGCCGAGCACGAAACCGTCGCGGTCCTTGTCCCAGGGCCGCGATGCGCGGGTCGGATCGTCGTTGCGGGTGGACAGCGCGCGCATCGAGCAAAAGCCGCCGACCGAGGTCGGGGTGCAGCCGTGCTCGGCGCCGCCGGCGATCATGATGTCGGCATCGCCGTACTGGATCATGCGCATCGCGGTGCCGACCGAGTGGTTGCTGGACGCACAGGCCGACACAGCGGAGAAATTCGGACCCTTGAAACCCTTCAGGATGCACAACTGGCCGGAGACCATGTTGATGATCGTGCTCGGCACATAGAACGGCGAAACCTTGCGCGGGCCGCCTTCGTGCAGCGCGATCGCGGTCTCCTCGATGCCACGCACGCCGCCGATGCCTGAGCCGATCAGCACACCGGCACGTTCGGCATTGGCGTCGGTGATCTCCAGTCCGGCGTCGTCCATCGCCATATAGGCGGCGGCGAGCCCGTAGTGGATGAAGGTCTCCATCTTCTTGACGTCCTTCGGCGGCAAGAAACTCTTGGCGTCGAAGTCGCGCACCTCGCCGGCGATCTGCGAGGTGTAGGCAGTGGGGTCGAAATGGGTGATGCGGCCGATGCCAGAGCGGCCGTTGACGAGGCTGTCCCAGCTGCTGGCCAGGGTATTGCCGACCGGCGATACGATGCCCATGCCGGTGACGACGACGCGGCGACGATGGCTCATGTTGCGGCTCCTGTTCTCGCGATCCTGTCTCGCAATCCTGACTACTCAAAGACGCGGGGCCGCTCGAAGGCGGCCCCGACGCTGCATCACTTCGAGGCGATCAAGCCTTGACGTGGGCCTTGATGTAATCGATGGCCTGCTGCACCGAGGTGATCTTCTCGGCTTCCTCGTCCGGGATTTCGCACTCGAACTCCTCTTCCAGCGCCATCACCAGCTCGACGGTGTCGAGC
>DASUOA010000325.1:0-2385 GCA_036276895.1 Arenimonas sp.
CCTCGCCATCACGACGCACGATGCGGTACTCGAGGCTGTAGGGGTGGTGCTCGGCCACCGCCTGCTTGATCTGCTCGGCAACTTCGTCCGCATCCTCGGGATGGCGCAGCTGGGTCAGTGTCACCTTGCCGTTGTCGACCAGGTCGGCGACGCTGTGGCCGGTCAGCGCTTCGATGCCGCTGCTGACGAACAGGGCCCGGGCTTCGTCGTCGGCGCGAACCCGGTACACAGTGCCGGGGATCGAATCGACCAGCACCCGGAACTGCTCGCCGCTGCGCGACAATTGCCGTTGCAGGGTGCGCTCGTCGGTGACGTCGATGATCAGCCCGACCACGCCGCCGGCGCTGCCGTCAGCCTTGAGGAAGCCCGACAGCAACATGTTGACCTCGTGCAGGCTGCCGTCGCCGAAGGGAATCTCACCTTCGAGTTCGATCGTCTGCGGTGAGTCGATCAGCCGCGCGACATGCGGCTGCACCAGCAGCACCAGCGCCTTGGGCAGACCGTCGATATGCGCCAGGTCGAAGCCCTGGACCTGCTCGCGCGTCACCGAGAACGCGCGCAGGAAAGCACGGTTGCAACCGGAGATGCGCCCGCGCGCATCGAAGAACCACAGCGGCGTGGGGATGGTGTCGACCAGTTGCTGCTGGAACTGGAAGGCGGCGGCCAGCTCGGCCTGCTTGCGCCGCTCGTCGGAGACATCGATGGCGACGCCGACCGCGCGCAAAGCGCGACCTTCGGGGTCGCGGAACAAACGCATCTCGCTGCGCATGTGCAGGATGCGGCCGTCCGGGCGTTTGACCCGCCAGTCATCGGCAAAACGTTCGGCACCACCGGTGATCGCGGCGCCGAGGTTCTGTCGCGCCCGTTCGCGGTCATCGTCGACCAGGCAGGTGAGGAAGGCCTCGGTGGTCGTCGGCATCGACCCCGGCGCGTGGCCGAACATCGTTTCCAGTTGCGGCGACCAGTAATGCTTGCCGCTGCGCAGGTCGAGGTCGAACACGCCGATGCCGCCGGCCTCCTGCGCCAATGCCAACAACTCGGACTGTTCGCGCAGGATGCGCTCGGCGCGGCGGCGCTCGCTGACATCCTCGAGGATCCAGATATCGCGGCTGCCGCCACTGGCCGATAGTACCCGCTTGCCGATCAGCTGGGCCCAGAAGCGTTCGCCGTCGCGGCGACGCATCTCCGCTTCGGTGACGAACAGCCTTCCGGCATCGAGCTTGCCGGATGCGGCCCGCATCAGTGTGTCGAACACCCGGTCGTCGACATGCAGGTCGCCGAACTCCAAGCCCACCACCGCTGCCGGATCGACGTAACCGAGCATGCGCGCCAGGCTGTGGTTGCAGCGACGCACGTGGCCGCCTTCGACGATGACGATGCCGATCGGCACATTGTCGACCAGGGCGCGCTGCTCTTCGAGCAGGGCATCGAGCTGGGTGCGTGCCTCGTACTCGCCGGTGACGTCCTGCAGCGAAGCCGAGAACAGCACCCGCCCGGCCTCCTCGCCGTAGGGCGTGGCGGTCAGCGCGAGGTTGCGCTCCCAGCCTTCTTCGAGGCGGATGCGCAGCTCGCAGCCGAACACCTCGCGGGCCGCGGCAGCCTTGGCGAAGGCCTGTTCCAGCTCACTGCGCTGGGGCGGGTCTAGCCGTTCGAACAGGCGGTTGCCGTCGTAGATCAGTTCATCTTCCGGGACGCCGACAATCGGCCCACAACCGCGGGTGACGAAGGCTACATGCAGCCCGCCGCGGCGATCGACCGCGGCCTGGAAAACGCCGACCGCGAGGTTGTCGGTGACCTGGCGCAGGCGTTGCTGCGCCGTCTGCACCGCGCGACGCAGGCGCATGCCGCGGCGAAGGCCCCAGGCCAGCCCCAAGGACAACAGGGCCATCACCGACGACACCGCCAGCGCGGTGCGTCTGCCGCTCAGCGACTCGGCGAGGGCATCGCGGGGCAGCATCTTCAGGCGCCACTCGCGGCCACCGATCTTGAAGCGGTTCTCGCGCTCGTAGCCGCTGTCGATCCAGCGCAGCGCCGAGTCGCCACCCTGGCCGCCGTAGACGATGCGGCCGCCGCGATCGTCCATCTCCTGCAGCATGAAATCGACGTTGCCGGCTTCTGGCAGTTGCTCGACTCCGGCAAACATCCGGTCCATCGGCATCAGCCCGACCATCACGCCGACCAGCCCGGCACGGCGCAGCGATGCGGCGGGTGGCTCGATCTCGGCGTACACCGGCGCAAACACGCGCACGCCGCGCGATGCGAAGTCGTTCGCTTCGCTGCCACCTTGCAGGGCGAAACTCTCGCTGACCACAGTGCGCGCACTGGCACGGGCGCGGGCGATCGCCTGCGAGTGGATGCGCACCAGCTCCGGTTCGTCTTCCAGGG
>DASUOA010000326.1:0-6362 GCA_036276895.1 Arenimonas sp.
CCGCGCACCTGGGGCGCGTTGTTCTACATGCTGCTCAGCCTCGCCACGGGCATCCTCTACTTCACGACGGTGGTCACCGGGCTGTCGATGTCGGCGGGCCTGGCGATCCTGATCATCGGCGTGCCCTTCGTGATCCTGTTCATCGGCGTGGTGCGGGTGCTGTCGCTGGTCGAAGGGCGCATCGTCGAAGTGCTGCTGGGCGAGCGCATGCCGCGCCGCCCCTTGTATGCCGACCGCAGCCTGTCGGTGCTGGCGCGCATCCAGGCGATGTTCACCGACCCGCGCACCTGGAGCACGATGCTGTACCTCGGCTTGATGCTGCCACTGGGCACGATCTACTTCACGGTGGCGGTGACCGGCGTCAGCCTGAGCTTCGGTTTCGTGATCGCGGCGATCGCGCAGGCGCTGGAGGCGATGGGCGTCGGTGGCCTGCATGTGCAATCAGACCTGACGATGTGGCTGCCGCAGTGGCTGTCGACGCCGGTGCTGTTCGTGCTCGGCTTCCTGATGCTGTTCGTGCTGCTGCACGTGGCGCGCGCGGTGGGGATGATGCATGCGGCGCTGGCGAAGAATTTGCTGGTCAAGAGCGGAGGCTGACATCGTTGCGGCGTGGTCGCGGGCGGCACTGTCCGTCTGCGGCACGCCGTGAATACGTCCATGTAGGCTTGACGACAGCATCCATGCTGTCGACAGCCGCAGCTGGACAGTGCCGCCCGCGCCCTCCATGACTTTTCGGTGCGGCGGTTCAGAAGCGAAGCGCAGACGTAGTGTCAGTCTGCTGCCGTGGGTTCCGCGATTGCGGTCTGGTTCGCGAAACGCATTACTGCGTTGTGGATTTCGTGCAACGGCAGACTCCGCTCTGCACCGCCGAGGCGCACGGCCTCCTTGGGCATGCCATAGACCACGCAACTCGCCTCGTCCTGCGCCAGCGTGGCGGCACCGGCATCGCGCATTTCGCGCAGGCCACGGGCACCGTCATCGCCCATGCCGGTAAGGATGATGCCGAGCGCATTGCGACCCGCGCAGCGCGCCGCCGAGCGGAACAGCACATCGACCGATGGCCGGTGCCGATTGACCGGCTCGCCATCGACCACTTCGACGTGATATTGCGCGCCGCTGCGATTGAGCAGCAGGTGTCGCCCACCCGGCGCCAGCAACGCCAGCCCGGCATGCACCCGGTCGCCGCTGCGCGCCTCGCGCACTTCGATCTCGCACAGTTGGTCCAGCCGCGAAGCGAATGCCGCGGTGAACTTTTCCGGCATGTGCTGGACGATCACGATGCCGGGGCTGACCCGCGGCAACGCGCGCAGCACCGACTCGATCGCCTGGGTGCCGCCAGTGGAGGCGCCGATCGCCACGACGCGATCGGTGGTGCGCGCCATCGCCCGCTGCGGCGAAGGCATCGGTACCGCATCGGCACTGCGCCGCGGTGGCGGTGGCGGCGCCACCGCGCGCGGGCGGGCACGGGCGGCGGCGCGAACCGCGGCAATGATGTCGGCACCGGCCTCCTGCAGGAACTGGCCAAGGCCAATGGTCGGCTTGGTGACGATCGACACCGCGCCGGCGGCCAGTGCTTCGAGCGTGGTTTCCGCGCCCTTCTCGGTCAGCGACGAGCAGATCACCACCGGCGTCGGGCGCTCCGCCATCAACTTGCGCAGGAAGGTGATGCCATCCATGCGCGGCATCTCGACATCGAGCACGATCACGTCGGGCCACTGCTTCTTCATTTTTTCCAGCGCGAACAGCGGATCGGTCGCGGTGGCGATGACCTCGATGTCGCCGCTGCCATCAAGAATCGCCGACAGCAGCTGCCGGACCGTCGCCGAGTCGTCGACCACCATGGCGCGGATGCGGCTCATCGCAGCGCCGGCACCGGCTTCGGGCGCGTCGTACCGAGCAGCGGCCAGTGCCGCAGCCAGACATCGCCCTCGCTCACGTCGAACACCAAGTGTCGATGCCCATCGCCGCCGAGATGCTCACCGCGGATGCGTGCGCCGCAGGCAGCGACCAGGGTGCGCGCCGCGTCGATGTTGCGACGCTGCAGCGCGTCTTCCGAAGTGCGACCGGACAGGCTGGGAAACATCCGTCCGCCGCCGAACAGTTTGGCCTCGTACTCGTCAGGGTCCGTGCCCGCCGCACGCATCTCCAGCACCAGCTGCGCGACCGCCTCGCTGCCGTAACGGGCGTCGTTGGCTTCGGTACCGCAGCGCGGCTTCGCCAGCACGTAGTGGCACATCCCGCCAATCCGCCGCTGCGGATGCCAGAAGGTGATGGCGACACAGGAGCCGAGGATGGTGCGCAGGCGGATCTCACCACCGCCGAACCAGATCTGGCCCGGCAGCAGGAACACCTCGTTGGCATTGGCGATGATGGCGTTCATCGGCGGTAGACCGAGGGTGCGATGGTTTGGAGGTTCTTGGCGAGATCACCGAGGCTCTCCGAGTGGCCGACCAGCAACCAGCCCCCCGGGTGCAGGCGCTCGACCACGCGCTCGATGATGCGTTGCCGCGCTTCGTTGCGGAAGTAGATCAGGATGTTGCGCAGGAAGACCACGTCGAAGCGACCGACATCCGGCAGCGCTGCGTTGAGATTGATGCAGTCGAAGCTCACCCGTTGCCGGATCTCCGGTGCAATCGCGAAACTGCCGACCTGGCTGCCGATCCCGCGCAGGCAGTAGGCGCGCAGGTAGTCCGGCGGTAGTTCCGATGCCAGCGCCATCGGATACTGCGCCCGCCGTGCGGTGTCGATGACGCGCGTGCTGATGTCGGAACCGAATACATCCCAGGGCCGGCCTGCGGCATGCCGGGCCAGGGTCATGGCGATGCTGTAGGCCTCCTGGCCGCTGGACGCGGCGGCGCTCCAGAAACGCAAGGTCCGGCCGGCGGGCAGGGCAGGGATGATTTGCTCGCGCAGCAACGCGAAATGCGCCGGCTCTCGGAAGAAATGGGTCTCGTTGGTGGTCAGCAGGTCGATGGCGATCTGGCGTTCGTCGGCATCGCTGTGTACGCGCCGCAGATAGTCATCGAACCCGTCGAGGTCGAGCTCGCGCATTCGCCGCGACAAGCGGCCGGCGACCATCGCCTGCTTGCTATCGGACAGGCTGATGCCGGCGCCCTGCAGCAGCAACTGCTTGAACCCTTCGAAGGTGGCAGGGCGCAGCCGGTGCTCAACGGGTGGAAGGTCCAAGGGGGCGTTCATGGTGGGGGCGTCCTGTTCGGCATGTCTGTGCTGATCGGGCTCAGCTGCTTGCGGCCACGGCGCCGATGCCTTCGATCTCGTCGATGGACAGCACCCGAGTGGCATCGAGCAGCACGATGAAGCGATCATTGCGTCGCGCCATTCCGGCGATGAACTGGCTCTGGACGCGGGTGCCGAAGGCGGGTGTCGGTCCGATGTCGCTGGCACCGATATCGACTACTTCATGCACCGCATCGACCATCAGCCCGACCACCTGCGGGCCGTTGCCGGCCTCGAGCTCGACGATGACGATGCAGGTACGCCGGCCGACCTCGCTGAGCGCCTCGCCGAAGCGCGAAGCAAGGTCGATCACGGGAACGACAGCACCGCGCAGGTTGAGCACACCGCGGATAAAAGGCGGCATGCAGGGCACGGTGGTGAGCTGGCCGAACTCGATGATCTCGCGGATGCGATCGATGGCCAGCGCGTAGGTGTCTCTGGCGACGGCGAAGGTGAGGCATTGCGCCGACAGCTGCGTGTCGCCGTTCTCGACGACAACGGCAGTATCGGTGGACCTGACGAGTGCGTTCATGGCTCGTCCCGGTCAGAAGCGCACGAATTCGGGGTCGGCATCCACCAGCGCCGGCATCGGTCGCGGCTTGGCCTTGCGCGCGATGCCGGCCGCCGGCCGCTTGCGGTCCGGGCTCGGTGCCGTGCGCGTGGTATCGGCGGCGGTGCGGAAGAAGGCCACGGTCGATTGCAATTGCTCGGCCTGTCCGCTCATCTCCTCCGCGGTGGCGGCGAGTTCCTCGGACGCCGAGGCGTTCTGCTGGGTGGTCATGCTGAGCTGGCTCATCGCGGTGTTGATCTGGCTGGCACCGACGCTCTGCTCTTTCGACGCGGCGGCGATCTCCTGCACCAGGTCGGAGGTTTTGCGGATCGATGGCACCATCGCCTCGAGCAGCTTGCCGGCGCGTTCGGCGACATCGACCGAGCCGGCGGCAAGTTCGCCGATCTCCAGCGCCGCGACCTGGCTGCGCTCGGCGAGCTTGCGTACTTCGGCGGCGACCACCGCGAAGCCCTTTCCGTGCTCGCCGGCGCGCGCCGCTTCGATCGCGGCATTGAGCGCCAGCAGGTTGGTCTGGTAGGCGATGTCATCGATGATGCCGATCTTGCCGGCGATCGACTTCATCGCCGTCACCGTCTGTCGCACCGCATCGCCGCCCTCGCTGGCTTCGCTGGCGGCTTTGGCGGCCATGCCGTCGGTGACCTTGGCGTTGTCGGTGTTCTGCGCGATCGACGCGCTCATCTGCTCGACCGACGCCGAGGTCTCCTCGACGCTGGCGGCCTGCTCGCTGGCGGCCTGCGACAGCGACTGGGCGGTGGCGGAAACCTGTTCGGACGCGGATGAGAGATTGTCGGATGCCGAGCGCACCTCGCCGATGATCTGCGACAGCTTGCCGATCATGCGTTGCATCGCCGCGAGCAACTGACCGGTTTCATCGCGACCGCGCGCCTCGATGCGGGTGGTGAGATCACCATCGGCCAGGCGGTTCGCCGCCTGCAGCACCTCGTCCAGTGGGCGAGTGATGCTGCGCGAGATCAGCAGGCCTAGACAGAGACCGACCACGACGCCGCCGAGCGAGAGCCCGATCATGAAGCTGCGACTTTCAAGGTAGATCGCCAGGCTGCGCTCGGCGGCGGCACGCGCGTTGTTGGCTTTGTAGTCGCCGAGCTGGGTCATGGTCTGGTCCAGCGTGTCGGCGATGCCGCGCAGGGTCCTTGACAGGTAGGTAACGGACTCGCGCTGTTCGCTCACCGACTCGCGTTCGACCATGGCCATCAGGGTCTCCACCGAGCGCACGTATTCCTCGGCCTGGGTGCGTGCCGTGGCAACCAGCTGGCCACCTTCGCCCGAGTTGATCAAGGCCGCGGCCTGGTCGAGGTTGTCGTGCATCCGCACTTTGTACTCGCGGATGGAGTCGCGGTAGCGGGCGCGGTCTTCTTCGCGGGTGGCGAGGATCAGGTTGCGCGAGGCGCGGCCGATCTCCAGCAGGTTGATGTTGCTTTCCTTGACGTGTGCCAGGCCAAGCAGTTCGTTGTTGTACATGCGGTCGGCTTCGTTGTTCAGCTGGCGCATGCTGACGATGCCTTCGTAGCCGACGAATCCGGTGATCACCGAAACGACGAGAAAGGCAGCGATGAGTCTCACGCCGACTTTGATATTGGCCAACCAGTTCATCGGGAATCTCCTTCAGCGAGTGGGTGATGCGGTGGCGTCGTGCAACAGCGAGGGCATGTCCAGCACCAGCGCGACTGCGCCGCTGCCGAGGATGGTCGAGCCGGCGATGCCGGACAGTCGCGAGAACAGCGGGCCCAGCGGCTTGATCACGGCTTGAAGCTCGCCCTCCAGCGAATCCACTACCAGGCCGGCGCGCAGCTTGCCCACGGCAACAACCAGCACGCTGCGACGGCGTGCCCGTGAGCCGTCGAGCTGGAAATGTCGGCGCAGGTCGAGCAGTGGCATGGCCTGTCCGCGCAGGTCGAAAAAGCCGTTGCCGGTGTCGTCGCGGCCGAGGTCGAGGCATTCGATGACATTGTCGAGCGGCGCCACGTAATGCACGCCGGCGACGCGCACCAGGAAGCCGCCGATGATGGCCAGCGTCAGCGGCAGGCAGATGCGGAAGCTCGACCCCTGTCCCGGCTTCGATTCGATCTCGATGCTGCCGCGCAGGGCTTCGATGTTTCGGCGGACCACGTCCATGCCGACGCCGCGGCCGGACAGGTCGCTGACCTGCTGCGCGGTCGAAAAGCCCGGCTCGAAGATCAGTTGCCAGACTTCGCTATCCGGAGGATTGGCATCGGCGGCGATCAGGCCCTTCTGCCGTGCCTTGGCGAGGATGGCCTCGCGCTTCAGGCCACCGCCGTCGTCGCTGACTTCGATGATGACGTTGCCGGCTTCGTGATGCGCGTCGAGGCGGATATGCCCGCGCGCCGGCTTGCCCGCCGCGATTCGTTGCTCGGACGACTCGATGCCGTGGTCGATGGCGTTGCGCACCAGATGCGTCAGCGGATCAGCGATCTGCTCGACCAAGGATTTGTCGAGTTCAGTGTCGGCGCCGGAGATGGTTAGTTCGATGTCCTTGCCGAGTTGCTGCGCGACATCGCGGACGATGCGGCGGAAG
>DASUOA010000327.1:0-4038 GCA_036276895.1 Arenimonas sp.
GATCGGCACCACCACGCCGCGGCCGCAGTCCGGCAATCCCAAGCCGCGGATGTTCCGGCTGCCGCAGCACAATGCGGTGATCAACCGGCTCGGTTTCAACAATGCCGGGGTCGACGTGCTGCTGCGTAATGTCGAGCGCTCGCGCCGTCGCGGCATCCTCGGCATCAACATTGGCAAGAACAAAGACACGCCCAACGAGGCGGCCGCCGACGACTACCTGTACTGCCTCGAGCGCGTCTATCCGATCGCCGACTACATCACCGTCAACATCTCCTCGCCCAACACCGCTGGCCTGCGCGAACTGCAGGAAGAGCAGGCGCTGCGCGACCTGGTGTCCAAGCTGCGCGAAGCGCAGGAGAAGTTCGCCGACCGTTACGGCCGCCGCGTGCCGATGCTGGTCAAGATCGCGCCGGACCTGGCCGAGCCGGATGTCGATGCCTGCGGCCGGGTGCTTGGCGAGTTGCAGGTCGATGGCGTGATTGCCACCAACACCACGCTCGACCGCGCCATGCTCGGCAACGAACCGCTGGCCGCGGAAGCCGGCGGCCTGTCGGGGCAACCGCTCTATGCCCGATCGACTAGTGTGCTGCGCCGGCTGCGTTCCCGCCTGCCCGACCGCATTCCGATCATCGGTGTCGGCGGCATCCTCAGTGGCGCCGATGCAGCGGGGAAGATCGCCGCTGGCGCCAGCCTGGTGCAGTTCTACACCGGCCTGATCTACCGCGGCCCGGAGCTGATCGGCGAATGCGTCGATGCGATCCGCTGGCGACGCGAGGGCGGCCGACGGTGATCGACTCCGACCGCGGCTACCTGCTGTCGGAAAACGTTTCGCTGGCCGGCCGCAACACCTTTCGGGTGCCGGCCAAGGCACGAATGATGGCCGATGTGCAGCGGCCCGAAGCCCTGTCGGAACTGCTGGCGATCGCCGCGCTCGGCGACGCGCCGCTGCTGGTACTGGGCGAAGGTAGCAACCTGTTATTCGCCGATGATTTCCCCGGCCTTGTGGTTTGCCTCACCGGCGCACGGGTCGCCATCGTTCGCGATGACGGCGACAGCGCGATCGTTCGCGCGGATGCCGGCCTGGTCTGGAACGATCTGGTCGGCTGGAGTCTGTCGCGCGGGCTGGTCGGATTGGAGAATCTCGCGCTGATTCCCGGCACCGTCGGCGCCGCGCCGATCCAGAACATCGGCGCCTACGGCGTCGAAGTCGCCGAGTTCATCGAGACCGTCGAAGCGTTCGATCGCCACTGTGATGAGATCGTGCGTATCGCGGCGGGAGACTGTGATTTCGGCTATCGCGAATCACGCTTCAAGCGCGAGCCGGAGCGCTGGATCGTGACTGCGATCGAGCTGCGGCTGCCGCGCCAGCGCCCGTTCCGCCTCGACTACGCCGGCGTTCGCGAGGAGTTGGCGGCGATGGGAGCCAGCGATCCGCCGCGCGCCAGCCAGGTGGCCGAAGCCATCGGGCGTATCCGCACCCGCAAGCTGCCCAATCCGATGCTGCTCGGCAATGCCGGCAGTTTCTTCAAGAATCCCCTGCTGCCTGCGGCCCAAGCCGAGGCGCTGAAGGCAGCGAATCCGCAGCTACCGGTGTATCCGGCAGACGATGTCGACCAGCGCAAGCTGTCCGCCGCCTGGATGATCGAGACCTGCGGCTGGCGCGGCTACCGCGACGGCGATGCGGGCATCGCCGAGCAGCACGCGCTGGTACTGGTGAATCACGGACAAGCGACCGGGCCGCAACTGCTCGACCTGGCGCGCCGGGTTGCCACGTCGGTCAACGACTGCTTCGGCGTGCACCTCGAACCCGAGCCCCGCATCCTCGGCGCACGCTTCGACGAGAGCGCCGCTTGATCCCCGGCACGCGAACGCCGACCAGTTCGCAGGACATCCGTCGCGCGGTACTGCTGATGACGGCCAGCACGGTGCTGTTCGGCCTGATGGCGGTGTGCATCCGGCTGGCGTCGAGCCAGCTGCATCCATTCGAGATCGCCTTCTTCCGCAACCTGTTCGGGTTCCTGTTCACCTTGCCGCTGCTGTACCGCGCCGGCTTCGGCATCCTGCGCACGGAGAAGCTGCCGCTGTACCTGCTACGTTGCGCGATCGGCATGGTCGGCATGCTCGCCGGCTTCTGGGCCATCGTGCATCTGCCGCTGGCGCAGGCAGTGGCGCTGTCGTACTCGACGCCGTTGTTCGTGACCATCGGTGCGGTGCTGGTGCTCGGCGAGATCGTCCGCGCGCGGCGCTGGACCGCGGTGGGGCTGGGCTTTCTCGGCATGCTGCTGATCGTCCGCCCCGGCAGCGCCGACTTCACTGCTGCCAGTCTGATAGCCGTGCTCGCAGCCGTCGCCAGCGCCAGTGTCGCCATCAGCATCAAGTTCCTGTCGCGCACCGAACATCCGGACGCGATCGTGATCTACACCACGCTGATCTGGATTCCGATGTCGCTGTTGCCGGCACTGGCGGTGTGGGAGACACCGGCCGGAATAACCTGGCTCTGGATCGTGCTGTGCGGTGGTCTTGGCACCATCGCGCATATGGCTTGGACGCGGGCGCTCAAGCTGGCCGATGCCTCGATGCTGACGCCGATCAGCTTCCTGCAGATCCTGGTGGTGGCGGTATTCGGCTGGTGGCTGTTCGGCGAGACACTGGATCGCTGGACTATGCTCGGCGCCGGCGTCATCTTCGCGTCGAACATCTACATCGCCCGCCGTGAAGCACAGCTGGCACGGCGCGCAGTGACCGACCCCGATATCAACCCGCAGACCCAACAACGTTGAGCCACGCCGCAGTCGCGGCGCGGGCAACTGCTCCGCCGCCCCCCGGCGCGGCCGAACTCGGGCTGCGCCCTCAGACAGCGGCCGCTTGGGCTGCGGCTGCGCAGCCGCCCGCACCACGACTGCTCGCTACTGTCCGTAGCGCCGCTGCACGTAATCGTCGACGATCGCGACAAACTCGTCGGCGATGTTCTCGCCACGCAGTGTCATCGCCTTTTCACCATCGATGAACACCGGTGCCGCCGGTGCCTCGCCGGTGCCGGGCAAAGAAATGCCGATGTTGGCATGGCGCGATTCGCCGGGGCCATTGACCACGCAGCCCATCACGGCCAGCGACAGGTTCTCGACGCCGGGATATTTCAGCTTCCACACCGGCATCTGCGCGCGCACATGCCCGGTCACTTTCTGCGCCAGCACCTGGAAGAACTCCGAGGTGGTGCGGCCGCAACCCGGGCAGGCCGTCACCAGCGGCGTGAAGGCCCGCAGGCCCATGGTCTGCAGCAACTCCTGCGCCACCACGACTTCCTGCGTGCGCGACGAGCCGGGTTCGGGCGTCAAGGAGATGCGGATGGTGTCGCCGATGCCTTCCTGCAGCAGCACCGCCAGCGCGGCGCTCGAAGCGACCATGCCCTTGCTGCCCATGCCGGCTTCGGTCAGCCCGAGATGCAAGGCGAAATCCGAACGCGCAGCGAGGTCGCGGTAGACCGCGATCAGTTCCTGCACGCCGCTGACTTTGGCCGACAGCACAATGCGCTCCGCCGGCAGACCAATCTCGACCGCGCGCTGCGCCGACTCGATCGCCGAGACCACCAGCGCCTCGCGCAGCACCCGCGCGGCATCCCAGGGCTCGGTGCGGGCGTGGTTCTCGTCCATCAGGCGAGCCGCCAGCGACTGGTCGAGCGAACCCCAGTTGACGCCGATGCGCACTGGCTTGCCGTAGCGGATCGCCGTTTCGACGATCGCCGCGAATTGGGTGTCCTTCTTCTTGCCGAAACCGACATTGCCCGGATTGATCCGATACTTCGCCAGCGCTTCGGCGCAGGCCGGCTCGCTCGCCAGCAGCTGGTGCCCGTTGTAGTGGAAGTCGCCGATGATGGGCACGTCGATGCCCATCATCGCCAGCTTGTCGCGGATACGCGGCACTGCGCCCGCGGATTCGGGGTTGTTCACCGTCACGCGCACCAGCTCGGAACCGGCACGCCAGAGATCGGCGATCTGCTTCGTGGTGGACGCGACATCGGCCGTATCGGTATTGGTCATC
>DASUOA010000328.1:0-3236 GCA_036276895.1 Arenimonas sp.
CGCACCGGAGTCGATGGGCGGCCAGGCGCTGCCGGAGAGTCTCGGCGCCGCGATCAAGGAGATGATCGACGCCGCATGCCTGAGCTGGGGCAATTACCCGCTGCTGTCGCATGGCGCTACCGAAGCGCTCAAGCACCATGGCGAAGACTGGCAGAAGGAGGTCTTCCTCAAGAAGATCGTCAGCGGCGAATGGACCGGCACCATGTGCCTGACCGAACCGCACTGCGGCTCCGACCTCGGCCTGCTCAAGACCCGCGCCGAGCCGCAGGCCGATGGCAGCTTCGCCATCACCGGCACCAAGATCTTCATCACCGGCGGCGAGCACGACCTGACGGAAAACATCGTGCACCTGGTGCTCGCCCGCCTGCCCGATGCGCCGGCCGGCACCAAGGGCATTTCGTTGTTCATCGTGCCCAAGATCCAGGTCGGCAAGGACGGCGTCATCGGCGCGGCCAACGCGGTGCGCTGCGGCAGCATCGAGCACAAGATGGGCATCCACGCTTCGGCCACCTGCGTGATGAACTTCGATGGCGCCCAGGGCTGGCTGATCGGCCAGCCCAACAAGGGCCTCAATGCGATGTTCACCATGATGAACACCGCGCGCTTGGCGGTCGGCCTGCAGGGCCTGGGCCTGACCGATCGCGCCTACCAGAACGCCCTGCGCTATTCGCGCGAGCGCCTGCAGATGCGCTCGCTGACCGGCGCCAAGCAGCCGGACAAGCCGGCCGATCCGATCATCGTCCACGCCGATGTGCGGCGCATGCTGCTGACCTGCAAGGCGCTGGCCGAAGGCAGCCGCATGCTGGCCCTGCACGCAGCGACCCTGGTCGACGTGATCGAACGCAGCCCGCATGCCGAGGAGAAGCAGCAAGCCGACGAGCTGCTGGGTTTCCTGACACCGATCGTCAAGGCGCTGCTGACCGAATGGGGCGTCGAATGCACCTACCACGCGCTGCAGTGCTTCGGCGGCCACGGCTATGTGCGCGAATGGGGGATGGAGCAGCTGGCACGCGATGCCCGCATCACCACCATCTACGAAGGCACCACGCAGATCCAGGCGCTCGACCTGCTCGGGCGCAAGACCTTGCAGCTCAAGGGTGCCGGGCTGCAACAGTTCATGCGCATGGTGCAGCAGTTCTGCGAGCAGAACGCCGGCAACAGCGGCGTCGCCGAGTTCATCCTGCCGCTGGCACAAGCGACCCAGCAATGGGGCGAGCTGACCATGGAGATCGGCAAGAAGGCGATGGAGAATGCCGACGAAGTCGGCGCGGCCTCGGTCGACTACCTCTACTACTCGGGCTACGTCTGCCTTGCCTACTGGTGGGCGCGCGCGGTCGCCACTGCCGAATCCGGCGACTATCCGGGCGATTTCAAGACCGCCAAGCGCGAGACCGCGCGCTTCTACTTCGCGCGCATCCTGCCGCGCATCCAGACCCACGCGGCAACGATGCGCAGCGGGCCGGCGAGCCTGATGGCGCTGGACGCGGCGCTGTTCGACAGCTGACGAGGCGCGGCGGGCGCGCAATAAAAAACCCGCCTCGCGGCGGGTTTCTTTTTGTCCTCCGGGGGAGGAGGACGATGATTCAAGTGGTCGGGACGGCGGGATTCGAACCCACGACCCTTTGCCCCCCAGGCAAATGCGCTACCAGGCTGCGCTACGCCCCGACAGAAGCGGGAGTATACGGGATGGCCGACCGCGCTGTCAGCGCTTGAGCAGTTGCAGCAGCTCTTCGAGCTCCTGTCGCACCTGCTTGACGATCTGGGTGGACAAGGTGGCCTCGCTGCGCCCGGCCTCGCCTTCGAGACGCAGGCGGGCACCACTGATGGTGTAGCCCTGTTCGTACAGCAGCGCGCGGATCTGGCGGATCATCAGCACGTCGTGACGCTGGTAGTAGCGACGGTTGCCGCGCCGCTTGACCGGGCTCAGGCTCTCGAACTCGCTTTCCCAATAGCGCAGCACATGCGGCTTGACGTCGCACAACTCGCTGACCTCACCGATGGTGAAGTAGCGCTTGGCCGGAATCGGCGGCAGTTCGCGGTTGCTGCCAGGATCAAGCATTCACGGCTCCCGGGAAGGCTTCGACGCGTTCCTTGAGTTTCTGGCCGGGGCGGAAGGTGACCACCGTGCGCGCCGAAATCGGAATCTCTTCGCCGGTCTTGGGGTTGCGGCCGGGACGCTGGTTCTTCTGGCGCAGGTCGAAATTGCCGAAGCCCGACAGCTTGACCTGCTGCCCGCGCTCAAGCGACTCGCGCAGCACGTCGAAGAAGCTGTCCACGAACTCCTTGGCCTCGCGCTTGTTCAGCCCGACCTCTTCGAACAACCGCTCCGCCATCTCGGCCTTGGTCAACGCCATCGTCCTTCCTTGCCTCCCCTCTGCCTACGCTCAGGCGCGCAGGCGGGCACCGCAGTCATCACCCAGCGCCTTGAGCGCCACGGCCACGGCCTGATCGGCATCGTGATCGGTGAGCGTGCGCGAAACGTCCTGCAAAATCAAGCCCATAGCCAGACTCTTTGAGCCTGCTTCAAGGCCCGGCCCGACATAGCGATCGAACAGCACCACCTCGCGCAACAGGCTGCCGAGGGCAGCGCGCAGGCTGGCTTCCAGCGCCGCCCACGGCGTCGCTTCCGGCACCACCACCGCGAGATCGCGGCGCACCGAGGGGAAACGCGACAGCGCCTGCGCCCTTGGCACCGCTCGCGCCACCAAGGGCGCGACATCGAGCTCGAATCCGACCACTTCGTGGTCGAGGTCAAGCGCTTTGAGCAGTCGCGGATGCAGGTGACCGACCCAGCCGATGCACTGCCCATCGCGCCAGACCTCGGCGCTGCGGCCCGGATGCCCGTACGCCCGCGTCGCTGGGCGGAATTCCGCACTCACGCCGGCCAAGGCCAGCAACGACTCGACCGCCGCCTTGATGTCGTAGAAGTCGACCTCGCGCCGCTCGCCGCCCCACTGCTCGGCATCGGCCACGCCGCAGGCAACGGCGGCGATGCGGCGCGTCTCGGATGGCGCCTCACCGGCGGCGGCGATGCTGAACACCTTGCCCAGCTCGAACAGGCGCAGACGCGGCTGCTGCCGGGCACGATTGCGACCCAGGGCTTCGACCAGACCCGGCAGCAAGGCCGTGCGCATCACCCCGAGTTCGGCACTGAGCGGGTTGGCCAGCGCCACTGCGCCATCCCGCAACTGCCAGGCATCGAGCACGCGGGCATCGAGAAAGGCGTAGTTGATCGC
>DASUOA010000329.1:0-6127 GCA_036276895.1 Arenimonas sp.
CCCTGGTGACCATAGCGCTGTGGAACCACCCGATCCCATCCCGAACTCGGAAGTGAAACGCAGCCGCGCCGATGGTAGTGTGGCTCAAGCCATGCAAGAGTAGGTCATCGCCAGGGCCTTATACCCAAAACCCCCGCCTCATCCGAGGTGGGGGTTTTTCTTTGCATTGTTGATAATCCCAGCCTTAATCGCATTGTCGACAGGAATTCGCGCAGCATGCTATGAAGTGGCCTAGCGCGAGAGGGAAAGGGATGTGGCCGTGATGCGGCAGGGGCGAGATACGCAGTGAACGCTCAGGTAGTGCCGACCGCGGATCTGGCCGTGGCGCTCGAGCATGCTCGACGCCTGCTGGACGAGGGGGAGCTTGTCGACGCCGAGGCGCAGGCGCGGGAAATCCTGGCGGTACTGCCGCGAAATCCTGAAGCGCGGGCCGTTTTGATCGTCACTGCTCACGAACGCGGCGATTTTGCCTCGGCCCTGCAAGGGGCTCGGTCCCTGTGCGACGAGTTACCCGGCTGGGCCGGTGGCTGGGCAGCGCTGGGTCTGCTGGCGGGTGCTGGTCTGAAGACCAATGAAGCTATCGCTTCGCTCCGCAAGTCGCTGGAGTGCGAGCCAAGGCAGCCGCGCATCTGGCTTCGTCTCGCCCGACATTTGTCTGAACAGGGTGAGAGTCTGGCCTCGGCGGAAGCCAGGAAGCGGCATTTGGAGTGTGCAAACCACGATCCGCGATTGCTGCGGGCCGGGGCCGCGCTGTCCGCCGGTCATCTTCCTGAGGCGGAGCGTCTGCTGCGTCAGCACTTGCGGCAATTGCCCGAGGATCCGGCGGCGATGCGGATGCTGGCGGAGCTTGCATTGCGGCTGGGGCGCAACGAGGACGCCGAGACTCTGCTGCAGGGCTGCCTCGAACTGGTTCCGGAGTTCACTCAGGCCCGACAGCATCTGGCGCTGGCGCACTATCGAGCCAATCGACCGGAGGCCGCCCTGCGGGAGCTGGAGACCTTGCTGGCCGCTCGGTCGGATGATCCCGCTGCTCGCAATCTCAAGGCGGTGGTGTTGTGTCGGGTGGGCGAGTACGCGCAGGCGATCGAGCTGTATCGCGCTCTGGTGCAACAGTTTCCGGAGAATGCCAAGGGTTGGTTGAGCTACGGCCACACGCTGAAGACCTACGGAGCCCAGAGCGAATCAATCGCCGCCTACCGGCGCGCGCTCGCCTTGGAGCCGGGTTTCGGCGAGGCCTGGTGGAGCCTGGCCAACCTTAAAACCTTCCGATTCAGCGACGAGGACGTGGCGACGATGCGCCGCCAGCTAAGGCGTGCCGACCTTGACGCCGAACAACGGCCGCAGTTCGAGTTTGCTTTGGGTAAGGCCTACGAGGATTCCGGCGAGTACGCGGATTCCTTCGCCCATTACGCCAGCGGCAACGCCTTGCGCCGGGCGCAGCAACCGTACCGCGCGCACGACACGACCCTGCGCGTCGAGCGTGCGGAGGCGGTACTCACGCCGGAGTTCTTCGCCGCGCGCCGCGGATGGGGCTGCCCGGATCGGGATCCGATCTTCATCGTCGGTCTGCCGCGTGCCGGCTCGACGCTACTGGAACAGATCCTGTCCAGCCATCCTGAGGTCGAAGGCACGATGGAGCTGCCGGAGTTGATCTCGATGACTCGGGAACTTCGTCAGCTGGCGCAAGCAGGCGAAGCTGGGCACTACTACGATGCCTTGCCATCGCTGGCAGCGGCGCAGCTGCGCGGGCTTGGTGGGCAGTACCTGGAGCGCACACGCATCCAGCGCAAGAGCGGGGCGCCGCTGTTCATCGACAAGATGCCGAACAACTTCTTCCATGTCGGCCTTATCCACCTGATGCTGCCGAACGCGAGGGTCATCGATGCTCGTCGGCATCCGCTGGCTTGCTGCTTCTCGGGCTTCAAGCAGTATTTCGCCCGCGGTCAGGCATTCAGCTACGACCTCGCCGATCTCGGTGCTTACTATCGCGACTACGTGCGCCTCATGTCGCACTACGACCGTGTGCTGCCGGGTCGCGTGCACCGCGTGTTCTACGAGCGCATGGTGGATGACACCGAGGGCGAAGTACGTCGCCTGCTCGAGTACTGCGGGCTGCCGTTCGCGCCGGAATGCCTGCGCTTCTTCGAGAATGCGCGGCCGGTGCGTACTGCCAGTTCCGAGCAAGTGAGGCAACCGATATACCGCGACGGCGTCGAGCATTGGCGCCATTTTGAGCCCTGGCTGCTGCCGCTGAAGGCAGCACTTGGCGAGGTGCTCGAACATTACCCGCAGTCGCCAATCCTGGCGGCCGCGCGCTGAGTCCACAGTAAAGCCACCGGGAGGGGCGACCATGAAGGGGATGCACAAGGGGAAGGGGCGGCGGCCAGGCAGGCTGCCGTTGGCGACCGCTGTCTGGTTGGCGTTGGCCGGTGGTGCCTATGCGCAAGACGGTGCAGAAGAAGCGACGGCGGCGGAGGGCGAGCAGCCCGTCACGCTGGGCATAGTTCAGGTGACCGCGCAGAAGCGCGTGGAGAACGTGCAGGAAGTTCCGATCAGCCTGCAAGTACTGGGGGCTCTGAAGCTTGACCAGATGAACGTCAAGGACTTCGACGACTACGCCAAGCTGATTCCGAGTCTGTCCTACGGCACCTCGGGTGGCGGCGTGTTCTCTGGCCCCGGTTTCGCGCAGGTCTACATGCGTGGCGTGGTCAGCGGTGGTGATGGCAACCATTCTGCTTCACAGCCCAGCGTCGGCATGTATCTGGACGAGCAGCCGATCACCACCATCCAGGGTGCGCTCGACATCCACATGTACGACATCGAGCGCGTCGAGGCGCTGGCGGGGCCGCAGGGCACGCTGTTCGGTGCCAGTTCGCAGGCGGGCACGGTGCGCATCATCACCAAAAAGCCCGACAGCCTCGGCTTTGAGGCCAATGCACGGGCGCAGGTCAGTGCCATCGATGGCGGCGGCATCGGTCATGTGCTCGAAGGCATGGTCAACCAGCCGCTCGGCGAGTCGGCGGCGATCCGCCTAGTCGGCTGGCGCAAGCATGACGCCGGCTATGTCGATAACGTGCTAGGCAGTCGCACGTTCCCAAGCTGGGATGCCGACTCCGGCGGCAACGGCACGATCACCAACGCCGACCGCGCCGAGGACGACTACAACACCGCCGATACGGTCGGCGCCCGCGCGTCGCTCAAGTTCGACATCAACGAGAACTGGACGGTGACACCGACCGTGATGGGCCAGCGGCAGAAGGCCTACGGCAGCACCGGCTACGATCCCAGTGTCGGCGAGCTGGAGATCACCCACTTCTATCCTGAGTATTCGCGTGATCGTTGGCTGCAGGCGGCGCTTACGGTCGAGGGCAAGGTAGGCAACTTCGATCTCACCTACGCCTACTCCAACCTCAAGCGCGACGTCGATTCAGAGTCCGACTACAACGACTACGGCTATTGGTACGACACGCTGTATGGCTACGGCGTGTACTTCTGCGGCGACTTTGATCCGGACGCCTTCGCCTGCGCGCCGGGCTCGGTGGTCAACCCGTCGCAGCGGATTACCGCGGTCGACGGCTATCGCAAAGAAAGCCACGAGCTGCGTATCGCCTCGCCGGCCGAGCATCGCATCCGCTTTGTCGCCGGCCTGTTCTGGCAGACGCAGAGGCACGACATCCTGCAGCGCTATCGCATCGATGGCCTGTCGGACGTGCAGTCGGTGCCGGGCTGGGAGGACACGATCTGGCTGACCAACCAGGACCGCGAAGACCATGACGAAGCCGTGTTCGGGCAGGTCACCTTCGATGCCACCGACAAGCTGTCGTTGACCGGCGGCCTGCGATTCTTCCGCTCCGACAACTCGCTGGCCGGTTTCCGCGGTTTCGGTGATTGGGGCTGGAGCGGCACCGGCGTTGCCACCTGCGCCTCATCGGAGCCCTACCAAGGGGCGCCATGCACCTCGTTCGACAAGAGCACGAAGGAAAGCGATTCGATCGGTCGATTCAATGCGACCTATCAGATCAGCGAAGGCAAAATGGTGTATTTCACCTGGTCGGAGGGCTACCGCCCGGGCGGCGTCAACCGGGTCGGCAACTTCGACTACACCTCGGACTTCCTGACCAATTGGGAGCTGGGCTGGAAGACCTCCTGGTTGGACAACCGCCTGCTATTCAACGCCGCGATGTTCCGAATCGACTGGAACAACTTCCAGTTCTCCTTCCTTGGCCCGAACAGTCTCACCATCATCGCCAACGCGGCGAGTGCGCAGGTCGACGGACTCGAACTCGAACTCGACTGGGCGGCCAGCTACAACCTGCAGCTGTCGGCCGGGCTCGCGTTCTACGATGCGCGACTTGCCGACAACTATTGCGGCTGGCTGATTGACATCGGCAACCCGGAGACGAACTGCCCGGCGGGCACCATCAATCCCTACTCCGGCGATCCGGTGGACGGGCCGGTGGCGGCCAAGGGCGATCGTTTGCCGATCACGCCGCGCTTCAAGGGCAGCCTCAATGCCCGCTACAGCTTCGACTGGCGCGATGGTGAGGCGTTCTGGCAGGCGACCCTGTCGCACCAAGGCCAACGCACGGTCGATCTGCGCGCCGCCGAAGGCGCCCTGCTCGGCAGCCTCGACAGCTACTCGCTGCTGGACCTGTCGGCCGGCTACCGTCGCGGCGACTGGTCGGTCGATGCGTTCTTGCACAACGTGTTCGACGAGCGCGCCCAGCTGACTCGCTTCGCGGCTTGCAACACCGGTGTCTGCGGCAACCAGCCGTACACCGTGGTGGCACAGCCACGCACGCTCGGCATCCGCTTCTCGCGTAGCTTCTTCTGAAACCCGTGCCCTAGTCGTAGCCCCGCCGCAGCAATGCGGCGGGGTTTTTCATGGCGCCTTGAGCTGGCCTCCGCCTAGCGCAGCGCGTAACCGAATTGCTGGCGGAACTGCTCGGCGAATTCCTCGTAGTCGAAGCGCTGGTTCTGCGGACCGAGGTGCTCGATCTTGAGCGCACCCATCAAGGATGCGATGCGGCCGGACGTGGCCATGTCCATGTCGTTCATCAGACCGTAGATCAGGCCGGCGCGATAGGCGTCCCCGCAGCCGGTGGGGTCGACCACGCGCATCGCGGTCGCCGCCGGGATGTGCATGTCGCCGTCCGTCGTATGCACATCGGAGCCCTTGGGGCCGCGGGTGATGATGTAGGCCTTCACGCGGCTGGCGATGTCGCGCTCGCTCCAGCCGGTGCGCTCCTGCAGCAGATTGGACTCGTAGTCGTTGACGGTGACGTAGCTGGCCTGCTCGATCATCTGCCGCAGCTCGGCGCCGTTGAACAGCGGCATGGCCTGGCCCGGGTCGAAAATGAAGGGGATACCAAGTTCGGCGAATTCCCGGGAGTTCTGCAGCATCGCCTCGTAGCCGTCCGGGCCGACGATGCCGAAGCCGACGTCCGGCACCTCACGCACATGGTTCTCGTAGGAACGCATCATCGCGCCGGGATGGAAGGCGGTGATCTGGTTGTCGTCGAGATCGGTGGTGATGAAGGCCTGCGCGGTGTACAGGTCCTGGATCTCCTTGACGTGATCGAGCGGAATACCGACCTCGCGGAAGTGCTCGCGATAGGGCTCGAAGTCCTGGCCGACGGTGGCCATCGGCACCGGGTTGCCGCCGAGCAGCTTGAGGTTGTAGGCGATGTTGCCGGCGCAACCGCCGAACTCGCGACGCATCCGCGGCACCAGGAAGGACACGTTCAGGATGTGCACTTTGTCCGGCAGGATGTGGTTCTTGAACTGATCCTGGAACACCATGATGGTGTCGTAGGCCAGCGAGCCGCAGATCAAGGCTGCCATCGGCAAGTCATCCTGTTTCGGGGAGCCCGCGAAGGGCCGGTCGAGCGTGGATCCGGGTGGGCCCGGAGCGGCCGGCGGCCGCGGGGCGGGTAGGGTAGCGACTGGACCTGTCGCGGGCCAGCCCGGATGGCGCTTTTTGCGGAGAAATTCCTTGTCTGGACAAGGGGCGGGGCGTAGTCTACCGGGCTCGTTGCGCCCTCCCCCGCGCCCCAGAAAACGGCTGATTTCCCGATGTTCAAGAAGTTCCGCGGCATGTTCTCCAACGACCTGTCCATCGACCTGG
>DASUOA010000330.1:0-3210 GCA_036276895.1 Arenimonas sp.
AACACCTGGCCGGCGAGGCGCGCCGGGCCGAGCACTTCCTGCTTGAAGTACAGCAGGATGTTATTGATCGACTCCGACGTGTTGCCCTGCTTGTAGTACAGGCCGAGAATTTCTTCGCGGATCTTCACCACCGAGTAGGCGCCGGACGCGGTTGGCGTCACCTGGTTGGAATAGCTGGACACCGACAGGCCCTTGTACTTGAGCTTGTGGTTCCAGATCACCTCGAAGGCGTTCTGCGGAATCGGGAAGGGAATGCCCTCGGCGCAGCCCTGCACGCCGTCGCCACCGTCGACCAGCTTGCACTGGGTCGCGTTGCGCTTGGTCATGTCGTAGGTGCGCTGCGGAAACGCGGCGCTGCGCCGGGTCGGATACACGTCCATGCGGAAGGACGGGTACTTGCCGAGCATCGCCTTCTGCCCTTCGCCGAGTTTGTCGGCGTGCTGGCGGAAGTTGGCCGGCGTGACCTGGTACAGCGGCTTGTCGCCGGCGAACGGGTCGATGTGGAAGTCGCCCACCTTGTAACCGGCCGGCGGTTTGTTGACGCCGCCATTCCAGGCCGGGATGGTGCCGGCGGCATTGCCGGCCTTCTCGGCGCCGGTCGGCGTCAGGCTCTGGCCGAGCTTGGCGGCCTCGGTGGCGTTGACGGCCGCCTGTGCCAGCCCGGTGACCAGCACGGTAGCGCTGGCGACGATGGCCAGCGCGTGCTTGCGGTTGATCTGCTTCATTCTCTGCCCCTCCCTGGTGGCGTCAGAACGAATACTTGACGGTGAACGACGCGAAGTCGCGATCGTGGATCTGGTTCAGATCCTTGGCGCCACTGAAGGCGGTGTAGCTGAGATCGAAGGCCCAGGCATTCTGGTAATTCGCCTCGACACCCAAGGTCATCGACTTGCGACCCTCGAGGAAGTTCCCGCCCGGGCCCGGGCTGATGCCATTGACGTCGTGGTTGAAGGCAACGCGCGGCGAGACGTTGAACGCAGTACCCCAGACGCTGTTGTAGTCGGCGCGCGCAGCTAGGCGATAGCCCCAGGAGAACTGGGTCGGGAAGCCATTGGTCAGCTCGTAGGGGTTGCGCAGGCAACCGTCGTTGACGTCGCAGCCACCGCCGGTATCGGTGCCCTCACCTTCGTAGCGGAGCACATCGTGGCTGGGCAGGTCCCAGACCTCAGTGGCGCCGACCTCGGCAACCACAGCCAAACCGCTGGCGCCAAGCACGTCGGAGAACAGCTTGGTGAAGGTCATCTGGATCTGGCTGACCTTGTGGCGATCCCAACCCTGCACGTACTCGCCGGGCCCGAAGTTACCCATCTGGCTGTAGAAGCGCAGCGCCGGCTGCGGCAGCACCGCATTGAGCGGCGACAGCGCGGCGAACAGCAGCTCGACGTCGTCGAACTGCAGCGGCATGTTCGGGCGGTAGCTGACTTCACCCTGCCAGGCGATGCCGCCCGGCAGCGTGGTGTTCCAGCTCATGCCGTACAGACGGATGTCTTCCGGATACTCGACGAAATAGTTGGCGAAGTGGCCCGGCGAGCGGCCGGCGGCGAGTTCAGCCAGGGTGATGTTGGTCGCAGTACCCGACAGCAGGGGAAGGCGGCTGTGGTAGTTCAGGGCGTAGAAGCCGAATTCGGTTTCACCCAGCTCCTGCGCATACCAGCGCAGCGCCAGACCGTACTGTCCGCTGTCGCTGGTGGGTCGGTTGGCCGCGCGCGGCACCGCGTTGCCGCAGCCGATGGCGACGATCTGCGCCGCGGTCGCCGCACCGTATTGAGCGGCGAGATCAGCAAAACGATCGCTGTTGACGTAGCCCGCGGCACCGGTGAAGCAGGTGTTGTAGAGCAGGTTGGGATTGTTGACCGGCTGCGGTGCGACGCCGAAACCGAGCATCACGTAGGTGCCGCCGGCGGTCGCGAAGTCGTTGGAGCTGAAGTAGGTGCCGGCCGGATCGGCCTCGACCTCCTCGAACTCGAACATGTACAGCGCTTCCAGCGCCACCGATTCGGACAGGTTGATGGTGCCCCACGCCATGTCGATCGGCAGGAAGGCCTCCTTCAACTCGGCGCCGGCGACGCGCAGCTTGGAGACGTCAAAAGGGTTGATGACGTTGATGCCGCCCTGGATGAAGGTGCCCTCGCCCCAGCTCACGGCCTGGCGACCGAGGCGGATGTTGCCGCTGTACGCCCCGTCCTCGCCCAGTTCGAAATTCTTGAACACGAAGGCATCGAGCAGGCGGAAGTCTTCGCCGACCTTGCGCCGCGCGGCCAGGGTGAGGTCATCGCGGGTCGCGTTCTCGAAATCGTAGAAGTAGGTGGCGCGGGTGAACGCGCCCCAGGTACGCCAGTTCAGGCTGAGCTCGGAAGTGATCTTGAAGGCGTTGGAGATGGCATCGCCGCTGCCGTACTTGAGGTTGCCGTCGTCGCGGTTGGCCGAAAAGCGACCGTCGGCCGCGACCTGCGCCGCAGAGCCGGGTACACCACCGCTACTGGTGCAGCGCCCGGCGCCGACCGGCACCGGGCCGAGCGGCACGTTCTGGGCACACAGCAGCGGATTGAACCAGGACTTGGCAAGCAGGTTGTCGTCGGGCTTCTGCACCCGCCAGGAATAGCCATAGGACACAGTGGTATCGAAGCTACCGGACAGCTCGCCACGCTCGAATTCGATGGCGTGCGCGGCTGGCGCGGCCAGCAGGGCGATGGCGACTGCGGCGGCCAGCGGCGAGCGGGCGCGGCGCCCGCGGAGAGGATGGTTCGGGATCATGTTCTGGAGTCCTCGTGGCGGGTCGGGTTACGGGTTCTCGATCACGGCCGGATTGCCGACCGTCACGGCGGCGCCGCCACTCAGGAAGAAGCTGACCATCTGCGTCTGCATCTCGGTAGTGGCCGCTGGCGACACGTCAGGCCGTATCAGCGACCCGTGCTCGCCCTCGGTGAAGATGGCGTAACGGCGGATGGGGCTGCCGGCGACCGACTCGGTGAGCTTGCTCAGGCCATAGGCCGGGAACAGCGGACGGGTGCCGGACAGAGGCGGCGCCAAGTTGGGAATGACCTGATCGTTGAGCACCATGTGCATCAGAATCGCCTTGTCCGGCGAGGTCGGCCCGAGGTTGATCAGGTCGCCGGAATCGACCACGGTCTGCGTCGCGACCATGAAGCTGTCGTAGGCCTCCGACGGATGGGGCACGCCGACCGATGCCAAGCCGGTACGGATGCTGTC
>DASUOA010000331.1:0-2668 GCA_036276895.1 Arenimonas sp.
CTGCAGCTCGGCGGCCAGCGCCTCGGCATCGGACTGCGAGTCGCGGTAGTGCAGCGCCAGGCGGCAGCCATCGCCGTGCAGGCGGCGGGCGATGGCGGCGCCGACGCGGCGGGCGCCGCCGGTGAGCAGGATCACGGGAGCGTCGTTCATCGGCCCATGCTGCCGCGGATCGGCGCCGGGCGCCATCGATGGCGGGCCGCACGGGTATCCTGTGCGCAGTCCTACGCCTTGCCGAACATGTCCAATTCATTGCCGGAGCCCTCGCCCGACGCGCTGGCGCACAGCCAGCGCCTGCAGGCCCTGATCCACGCGCAGATCGCCGCTGCCGGCGGGGCGCTGCCGTTCTCGCGCTACATGGAGCTGGCGTTGTATGCGCCGGGGCTTGGCTATTACTCGGCGGGTGCGCGCAAGTTCGGTGCCGAAGGCGATTTCGTCACCGCGCCCGAACTCGGCCCGACCTTCGCCGAGTGTGTGGCACAGGCGCTGGCGCCAGTGCTGGTGCAGATCGGTGCCGAGGCGCAGTTCCTCGAGCTCGGCGGCGGCAGCGGCGCCTTTGCCGAAGCGGTGCTGCGGCATCTGCAGCGGCTCGGCGCGCTGCCATCGGTGTACGCCATCCTCGAGCCCAGTGCCGATCTGCGCCAGCGCCAGCGCGAGCGTTTGCAAACGGCCTTGCCGGCCGAGCTGTTCGCGCGCTGCCGTTGGCTGGACGGGCCGTTGGAGGCGCCCTGGCGCGGCGTGCTGTTCGCCAATGAAGTGATTGACGCGCTGCCGACGCCGCGCTTTGCCATCCGCGACGGCGAGGTGTTCGAAGAGCACGTGGTGCGCGGCCACGACGGCCAGCTGCTGCGGGTCGACCAGCCCGCCGATGCGCTGCTGCGCGCGGCAGTGCGTCATGTCGAGCGCGATCTTGGCGCGCCACTGCCCGATGGCTACCGCTCGGAATTGCTGCCGCAGCTGCCGTACTGGATCCAGGCGGTCGGCGGCCTGCTCGAACAGGGCGCGATGCTGTTTGTCGACTACGGTTACCCGCGCCGCGAGTACTACCTGCCGGAACGCCGCGACGGCACCCTGGTCTGCCATTACCGGCATCGCGCGCACGGCGATCCTTTCCATCTGCCGGGCCTGCAGGATCTGACCGCCTTCGTCGATTTCACCGCGCTGGCCGAGGCTGGCGTGCATGCCGGTTTCGATTTCGCCGGCTACTGCAGCCAGGCGAGTTTCCTGATCAATTGCGGCCTTGGCGAGCGGATCCAGGCCATCGATGCGATCGACGACGAGGCCGAGCGTTACCGCCGCCACGGCGAGATCAAGCGCCTCACTTTGCCCGGCGAGATGGGCGAGCGTTTCCAGGTGATGGGTTTCCAGCGCGATGTCGAGATGCGCCTGGCCTTTCTGCATGGCGATCTCAGTCGCCGGCTCTGAGTCGCTGCCGCGTTTCGGCCTGCGGCCGCTGCGCTGGCGGCTGGCGTGGCTGGGCGTGTGGCTGTGCGGTTGGATGCTGGCGGTTGCCTTGTCCTTGCTCGACCCGGCTGGACTGCCACCACCACCGGGCTCGGACAAGCTCGGCCACCTGCTGGCCTACGCGCTGTTGGCGGCGTGGGCGGCCCTGATCTTCCGCCGCGGACGGCCCTTGGCCTGGGCCTTGCTGGGCTTGCTGGCGCTGGGTTGCGGGCTGGAGCTGGCGCAGGGCTGGCTCACCAGCACGCGCGCGATGGAGTGGCTGGATGCCGTGGCCAATACGCTGGGCGTGCTGCTCGGTGGCAGTCTCACGCTGACCCGGGTGCCGGACTGGCTGGCGGCACGGTTCGGCTAGACCGGGACCCGCGGACGCATTGGCTGCGCCCGATTGCGCCTAGCGCGAGATGCGCAGCGCCGCGATCGCCGCGATCCGCGCGTCGCGCAACCAGTGTCCGACCGCTTCGCCCTGCAGCCCTTGCGCCACCGCGGCGCTGGCATCGATGGCGAGCGCTGCCGCGTGCATCGTCTGCAGCGTTGCGGCCTGCGGATACGGCTCGTGCTCGCACCCCAGGCGTCCGCGCTTGTCGGCCTCGCAGGCCAGCGCCAGTTGCGCGATGCGCTGCGGTTTGCGCCAGCCGTCGCAGCGAGTGATCAGCTCATGCACCGTCTGCGGACGCAGTTCGTCCAGGCGATGGATATTGAGATGCTCACGGCAGACGATGGCGGCAACCGCGGCGTACTCGCTCGGCACCTTCAAGCGATCGCAGAGCGCACGTAGTGGTGCCAGTCCACGCTGCTCGTGCATCACGTGACGCGGCAGTTCAACCGACGGTGTCAGCGCCTTGCCGAGGTCGTGGGTGAGTGCGCAAAAGCCGATCAGCGCGTCGCCGGCTGCCCGCTTCGCGGCCTGGTCGCAGACCATCTCGGTGTGCAGGCCGGTGTCGATCTCTGGATGGAACTCCGGGCGCTGCGGAACGCCGTACAGTGCGTCGACCTCCGGCAGCAGCGCGGCGAGCGCGCCGCAGTCGCGCAGGCAGCGCAGGCCGGCCGAGGGCTGTGCTTCGCCGAGCAGCTTGTGCAGCTCCTGCCAGATGCGCTCGGCGACCAGATGCGCGAGTTCGCCGCTGCCGCTGATGTCGCGCAGCAGCTGCGCGGTTTCGTCGGCGAGACGGAATCCGAGGGGCGCGAAGCGGGCCAGGAAGCGCGCCGC
>DASUOA010000332.1:0-13288 GCA_036276895.1 Arenimonas sp.
GCCGGAAAATCCAGCGCCCTCAATGCTTTGTGCCAGCAAAAGGGCCTCGCGCGCACCTCCAAGACACCCGGGCGCACCCAGCAACTGGTCTATTTCGAGGTCGCGCCGGACCGGTATCTGGTCGACCTGCCCGGCTACGGCTACGCCCAGGTGCCACCGGAACTGCGCGCGCACTGGTTGGCCTTCATCAATCGTTACTTCGAAATACGCGAGGCGTTGGCCGGCCTGGTGGTGGTGATGGATTGCCGGCATCCGCTGCGCGAGTACGACCTGCAGATGCTCGACTACGCCGCCGCGCGCCGGATGCCGGCGCATTGCCTGCTGACCAAGGCTGACAAGTTGGGGCGCGGCGAACAGGGCAAGGTGCTGGCCGCGGTGCGCCGCGAGCTGTTGTCGCGCTATGCCGAGTCGGTGTCGGTGCAGCTGTTCTCCAGCGACAGCAAGCTCGGCGTCGACGAGGCGCGCGCGGTGGTCACCGGTTGGCTGCAGCTGAGAGATTGAACGGCACCGCGGCCGCCCCCATGCTGCCGGCTTCCCCCCTGAAGGCGCGCGCATGTCCGGACCCAGCCAGGTGCAGGCCACCCCGATCCAGGACCGGCGCGAGCTGGTCGCCTATCTCGAGGACGGCAACAAGCCGCGCGAGCAGTGGCGCATCGGCACCGAGCACGAGAAATTCGGCTTCCGCCTCGATGACCTGCGCCCGCCCAGCTGGGACGGCGAGCGCGGCATCGAAGCCCTGCTGCGCGGCCTGACCCGCTTCGGCTGGGAGCCGTATGAAGAGCACGGCAAGCTGATCGCGCTGGCCAAGGCCGGCGCCTCGGTGACGCTGGAGCCGGCCGGGCAGCTGGAGCTCTCCGGCGCCATGCTGGAAAACGTGCACCAGACCTGTTGCGAGACCACCACGCACCTGCGCGAGGTCAAGGCGGTCAGCGACGAGCTGGGCCTGGGCTTTCTCGGCATGGGCTTCCAGCCCAAGTGGCGGCGCGAGGACATGCCGTGGATGCCCAAGGGCCGCTACCGGATCATGCGCGAGTACATGCCCAAGCGCGGCCAGCTCGGTCTCGACATGATGACCCGCACCTGCACCGTGCAGGTCAATCTCGACTTCGCCTCCGAAGCCGACATGGTGAAGAAGTTCCGCGTCTCGTTGGCATTGCAGCCGATCGCCACGGCGCTGTTCGCCGATTCGCCGTTCACCGATGGCAAGCCCAACGGCTATCTCAGCTACCGCTCGCACATCTGGACCGACACCGATCCCGATCGCACCGGCATGCTCGACTTCGTGTTCGAGGACGGCTTCGGCTTCGAGCGCTACGTCGATTACCTGCTCGATGTGCCGATGTACTTCGTCTACCGCGATGGCGAGTACCTCGATGCGTCCGGCAAGTCCTTCCGCGATTTCCTTGATGGCCGCCTCGATCTGTTGCCGGGGCAGAAGCCGACGATGAAGGACTGGGCCGACCACATGACCACCGCCTTTCCGGAAGTGCGGCTGAAGAAATACCTGGAGATGCGCGGTGCCGATGGCGGCCCGTGGAATCGCCTGTGCGCGCTGCCGGCATTCTGGACCGGCCTGCTCTACGACGATGCCGCGCTCGATGCCGCCTGGGATCTGGTCAAGGATTTCAGTCGCGAAGAACGGCATGCGCTGCGCGACGGCGTGCCGAAACACGCGCTGAAGCTGCCGTTTCGCGGCGCCACGGTGCGCGAATTGGCGTTGGAGGCCTTGAAGATCGCCGGCAATGGCCTGGCGCGGCGGCAGCGGCTCAACGCCGGCGGCGCTACCGAGTCGGTATTCCTGGAGCCGCTGATCGAATTCGCGCTGGCCGGCGAAACCCCGGCAGAGCGCAAGCTGGCGCTTTATCATGGTGACTGGGGCGGCAGTGTCGACCCGGTGTTCCGTGAATTCGCCTACTGAGCCTGCGCATGTCCGAGCCGCAACCCGTTTCCGCTGAAATCTCGCCGTTTGCCACCGACGATCCGCGCATCGAGGCGCTCGATCGCCTGCTCGAACTGCGCGCGGTACCGCATGGCGGCATGGATCTCGAGCAGCTCGACGGCTTCCTCTCGGCGCTGGTGGTCGGCCCGGATTCCGTGCCGCCCTCGGAGTGGCAGCCGCGGGTCTGGGGCAAGACGCCACCGCGCTGGGAATCGCCGGAAGACGCGGCCGAGGCGCAGGGCCTGCTGATGGGTCTGTGGAACACCATCGCCAAGCGCGTGCGCTATTCCGGCGAGTCGATGCCGATGGACTGCCTGATGTTCTGGTGGCTGCCGGAAAACCCCGAAGGCGAACATCCCGACGAAGTCGATATCGGTGCCGGCTGGGGCGAGGGCTTCCTGCATGGCATGGAACTGTGCGACGCCGGCTGGGACCGTTGGGTCGAGGACGCCGCCTGGATCGGCGACATCGAGGCGCACATCGAGTCGCTGGCCACCGGCGAGATCCAGTATGAGGGCGAGGACCTGCCGCACAGGATCAGCTACCGCGAGCGCCTCGAACTGTTCGCCGGGCTGATGGACATGCTGCACGACCTGCACTGCTACCGCATCGAGCAGATGGGGCCGCGCGCGCCGGTGCGGGTGGATGAGCTGCCGGGCCGCAACGACCCCTGCCCCTGCGGCAGCGGCAAGAAGTTCAAGAAGTGCTGCGGCTCGGCCGAGCGCCTGCACTGAAGCGCTGATCGCTCACGCGGCGTTGCCGCTGCGCTCGCGCAAGGTGCTGCGGTAGCGGCGGCTGCAGGGCAGGGTGCTGCCGTCCTTGAGATGCAGGCGGGCGTCGCCGCTGTCGAGCGGCTCGATCATGGCGACGTGGTCGAGATTGACGATGTGGCTGCGGTGCACGCGCTGGAAACGCAGCGGGTCCAGCCGCGTCTCGATCGTCGCGATGGTGCTGCGCAATGGGTAGTCGCGGCCGCGCACATGCAGGTTGACGTAGTTGCCGGCGGCGCTGAGGCGCTCGATATCGGCGGCGGCGACCAGGAACTCGCGGCCGAGCTTGCGCACCAGGAAGCGCTCCGGCCGCTCCACCGGCTCGACCGGCGGCGCATCGTCGGGGGCGTCGAGCAAGCTGGCCTCGCCCTGCAGGCGCAGCAACAGGAAGCGGTATACGGCGATCGCCAGCACCACATTGATGAAGCTGCGCACATCCTTGATGTACTCGTAGCGCAACTGCCGCCACCAGTCGCCGAAGTCGTAGGACAGGCCGGCCAGTGCGTAGGCCAGCTCGCGCAGCGCGACCATGCCGAGTACATGCAGCAGCGAATAGGCGAGGCTGGCCGGCAAGTAGAGCGGCAGGCTCCGGCGCCAGGTGTCGAGGTGCAGCGGAAAGCGGCGGCTGAACCAGGCCACCAGCGGTACCAGCGCCAGCAGCATGAGGTTGCTGCTCCACTCCCACACCGCCGGCTGCCAGGGCTCATGCGGCAGGCCAAGGCGGCGCAGATCCATGCCGACCGTGACGGTGTTGCCGGCCGCGCTCAGCACCGTCATCGTCACCCAGAAGCCGATCTCGACCCACGGCCGCCAGGGCAGGTAGCGCTCGTACAGGCTGGGGGACGGCAGCGGCTCGGACATGCCGCCATTCTAGGCGGAGGCGGCAGAAGTCGATCCCGGTTCGTCACCCGGGGACGGCGATTCGTCCCCGAAGCCGCGCCAGTCATCACTTTGCGGCGGCGAACTGGATTGCGCCGGGGCAGGCTGCGCGCTCCCGATACCGGAGCCCGCCGTGACCCGCCGCCACGACCTCGACGCCCTGCGCGTCATCGCCTTCGCGCTGCTGATCCTCTACCACGTGGCCATGCTGTACGTGGCCGAGTGGGACTGGCACCTGAAATCACCCTACCTCGCCGAGTGGCTGCAATGGCCAATGCTGGCGATGAACCGCTGGCGCATGGCGCTGCTGTTCCTAATCTCCGGCCTCGCGGTCGGCCTGTGCCGGCCGGAGCGCGCGCCGGGCGGCTTCGCCTGGGGGCGGACGCGGCGCGTGTTGCTGCCGCTGCTGTTCGGCATGGCGGCGATCGTGCCGGTGCAGGCCTACTGCCAGGGCGTCAGCAATGGCCTGGTCGAGCCCGGCTTTGGCGCCTTCCTGTGGCGCTACCTGCAGATCAGCACCTGGCCGGAAGGTGCCTTCGACGGCTGGGAGGCCGGCATCACCTGGAACCACCTGTGGTATCTCGCCTACCTGTGGGTGTACTGCCTGTTGCTGGCGTTGCTGTTGCCGCTGCTTGGCTCCTCACGCGGCCGGCGCTGGCAGGCCTGGGTCGGCGGTCTGCGCGGCTGGCGCCTGTGGCTGCCGGCGCTGCCGCTGGTGCTGTACATGCTGGTGTTGCTGCCGCGTTTCGAGGCGAGCAATGACCTGACCAGCGATTGGTTCCAGCATGCGCAGTTCTTCACCGTCTTCCTGCTCGGCTACGCGATGGCTCGCGCCGACGGGCTGTGGGCCGAGCTGCTGCGGCAGCGCTACCGGCTGCTGGCCCTGGCCGTCGCGCTCACCGCGATCTACGTGCCGGCACTGCTGCTGATCGACTTCGAATCGGAGCCCCTGCTGATCGCCGCACGCACGGTGCGTGGTCTGCTGGTGTGGACGGTGTTGCTGGCCATCCTCGCCTGGGCCAAGGCGCTGCTCGACCGGCCATTCCGCTGGCTGCCCTATGCCACCGAGGCAGTGCTGCCCTGGTACATGCTGCACCAGAGCCTGACCGTGCTGCTGGCCTACTGGCTGCTGCCGTTGGCGCTGGGCCCGGTGCTGGAGCCGCTGCTGGTGCTGGGTGGCACCGTCGCCGGCTGCCTGCTGCTGCACGAGTATCTGATCCGTCGCAACCGCTGGTTGCGGCCGCTGTTCGGACTCAAGCCGCTGCCAGCGCGCGATGACGAAGCGGCCGTGCTACGCGCAACCGCCTGAGTGCGCGTGTAGCCTAGGCGCATGAATATGCATGCGCCGGAGTCCGCCGAGTTCGAGCCGCTGCGCGCGGTCGAAATGCCGCCCACCGACGCCTTGCTGCGCGACGACGTGCGCCGACTGGGTGCGCTGGTCGGCGAGATCCTCGCCGAACAGGTATCGCCGGACTTTCTCGCCGAGGTCGAAGCACTGCGCGTGGCGGCGATCCGTCGCCGCGAAGGAGGCGCGCCCATCGACGCGCTGGCGGCGCGACTGGCAGGTTTGGATCTGCAACAGGCCGAGTGGCTGGTGCGGGCCTTCGCCACCTACTTCCAGGCCGTCAATCTCGCCGAGCGCGTGCATCGCATCCGCCGTCGTCGCGACTACCAGCGCGAAGGCACGCAGCCGCAGCCCGGCGGATTGCTCGACACCCTGCAGCGACTGCGCGCGGCCGGTGTCGATGCCGCGACCGTGACCGCGACCTTGGCGCGACTGCGCATCGAACCGGTATTCACCGCGCATCCGACCGAAGCGGTGCGTCGCGCGTTGCTGGAGAAGGAGCGCGAAGTGGTGCGCTGCCTGGTCGAGGACATCGACCGCGGACTGACGCCGCAGGAACGCCGCGCCGATATCGAGCGCATCCGCCTGGCGCTGAGCTCCGGCTGGCAGACCGCGGAGACGCCGCCGCAAAAGCCCAGCGTCGCCGACGAATTCGAGCATGTCGGCTTCTACCTCAGCGACGTGCTCTACCGCGTGCTGCCGGTGTATCACGAGGTATTCGCCGATGCGCTGCGCAGCGTCTATGGCGACGAAGCCAGGAGCGACGCGGCGTTCGTGCCGCTCGCATTCGCGTCCTGGGTCGGCGGCGACATGGACGGCAATCCCAATGTCGGCGCCGGCACCATCGATGCCACGCTGGCGGCGCAGCGGGCGTTGGTGCTGGCCGAATACCGCCGCGACCTCGCCCGGCTCGGAGCTGTGCTAACGCAATCGCCGCAGCGCGTCGGCATCGATGCCACGGTAGGGCTGCGGCTGCAGGCCTACGCCGCGCTGTTGCCGAAGGCGGCCGCCAAACTCAAGCCGCGCCACGCCGACATGCCCTATCGGCAGCTGCTTGGACTGATGTCGGCGCGCTTGTCGGCGACGCTGCAGGAAAAGCCGGAGGGCTACCGCGGCCCCGAGGAGCTGCTGGGCGATCTGGATTGCATCGCCGACAGCCTGCGTGCGCATCGTGGCGAGCACGCCGGCGTGTTCGCGCTGCAGCGGCTGCGCCGGCGCGTCCAGGCCTTCGGCTTCCATCTCGCCACGCTCGACTTGCGCCAGGATTCAGCGCAGCACGATGCGGCGCTGGCGGCGCTGCTGGCGGATCCGGACTGGCCGTCGCGGCCTTGGCCAGAGCGTGCCGCGCGGCTGCGCGCCTGTCTGTCCGGCGAGCAGCCCGTGGTCGCCGCCGATGCCGCCGGCGCGGAGGACACGCTTGCCGTGTTCCGCACGCTCGCCCAAGCGCTTCCGCGCTATGGCCCGCGCGCGATCGGCCCTTACATCATCAGCATGAGCCGCAGCGCCGCCGATGCCCTGGCGGTGCTGGCACTGGCGAGCCACGCCGGTTTCGTCGATGACGATGCCGCGGTGCCGCTGGACGTGGCGCCACTGTTCGAAACCGTCGGCGACCTCGAAGCCGCGGCCACTACCTTGCGCTCGCTGCTGGCCGATCCGGTCTATCGCGCGCACCTGCAACGCCGTGGCGATCGCCAACTGGTGATGCTCGGCTACTCCGACAGTGCCAAGGACGGCGGCCTGCTGGCCTCGCGCTGGGCCTTGCAGCGCACCCAGGTGGAACTGGTCGAACTGGCGCGCACGGCCGGGATCCGCATCGAGTTCTTCCACGGTCGTGGCGGCTCGGTGTCACGTGGCGGGGGCAAGACCGAGAAGGCGGTGCTGGCGGCGCCGCGCGGCAGCGTCGATGCGCGCCTGCGGTTGACCGAGCAGGGCGAGGTGATCCATCGCAAGTACGGCATCCGCGCGCTGGCGCTGCGCAACCTCGAACAGATGAGCGGCGCCGTGCTGCGCGCCACCTTGACGCCACGGCCGCCGGAGCCGCGCGAGGACGGCTGGCGCGCTATCGCGACCGAGCTCGCCGGCATCGCGCGCGCGCATTACCGCGCACTGGTCTACGACGACCCGCAGTTCCCCGACTACTTCCGCGCGGCGACACCGATCGACGTGATCGAGCGCCTGCGCATCGGCTCGCGCCCCAGCAAGCGTCGCGAAGGCGGGGTCGAAGCCCTGCGCGCGATTCCCTGGGTCTTCGCCTGGTCGCAGAACCGCTGCGGCCTCACCGCGTGGTACGGCATCGGCGCTGCGCTCGCTGTCGGCATCGAGCGCTACGGTATCGAGACGCTGCGCGAGATGGCGCGCGACTGGCCGTTCTTCGCGACGGTGATCGACGATGTCGAGATGGTGCTGGCGAAATCCGAGCCGGCGATCTTCGCGCGCTACTCGCAATTGGCCGGGCCACTGCACGAGGCCTTCCATCCGCGTATCGAAGCCGAGTTCACGCGCTGCCGCGACGCCGTGCTGGCGATTCGCGATGGCGATGAACTGTTGGCCGGCGACTTCCGCCTGCGCCAGTCGATCCGCCTGCGCAATCCCTATGTCGATCCGATCAGCCTCTTGCAGGTCGACCTGCTGCGGCGTTGGCGCTCTGCCGGGCGTCCCGACGATGCGCTGTTCCATGCCCTGGTGACTACCGTCAACGGCATCGCCGCCGGCGTGCAGAATACCGGTTGATGGGTGCACACACGCACTCGCATTCGCACGCACACGCGCATCCCGGCGATGCCGCGGATGCCGGGCGCGCGCGCGAACGCGCACTGCGTTTCGCCATTGCTTTGACTTTCGCGTTCGCCGCGGTCGAGGCGGTCGGTGGCTGGTGGGCGGGCTCGCTGGCGCTGCTTGCCGACGCCGGGCACATGCTCAGCGATTCGGCGGCGCTGTTCCTGGCGTGGATCGCCGCGCGCTTGTCGCAACGACCCCCAAGTGCGCGCCTGAGCTATGGTTGGCGCCGCGCCGAGGTGCTGTCGGCGCTGGTCAATACGGTGTTGATGTTCGTATTGGTGCTGCTGCTGGTGCCGGCGGCGATCGACCGCCTGCAGTCACCACATCCCGTGCAGGGTGGCTCGGTACTGCTGATCGCCGGCATCGGTCTGCTGGTCAATCTGGCGGTGTTCCGCGTGCTGCATGCCGCCGACCGCGGCGCGCTCAATACCCGCGGCGCGCTGCTGCATGTGCTCGGCGACCTCCTGGGCTCGGTGGCGGCGCTGGTCGCGGGCGCGATGATCTGGACGACCGGCTGGACGCCGATCGATCCGCTGCTCTCGCTGTTCATCGCCGTGCTGATTCTGGTCTCTGCGTTGCGCCTGTTGCGCGATGTGCTGCACGTGCTGATGGAAGCGGTGCCGGCCGGCCTCGACCTCGACGCGGTGCGCGCGCGATTGCTGGCCACGTCCGGCGTCACCGGCGTGCACGATCTGCATGTGTGGACCCTGGCGGGTGATCGCCTGCTGTTGTCGGCGCATATCGGCATCGCCGACAGTGGCCGCTGGTGGAACCTGCTGGCCGAGCTGCAGCGCATGTTGCGCGATGAGTTCGGCATCGGCCATGCCACCTTGCAGGCCGAGCCGCCGGAGTACGCGGCCTTGAGCTGCGAAGATTGCGAAGGCGCCACGTTGGACGATCACGAGCACTAGCCCGACCCCGACGGGCGGACACTGCTCAGGCGAACGTCACATCCCGCAACTGCCAGTGCTTGCCCGCCAGCAAGGTCAACCGATGCCGGATCACCTGCGCCGGCAACTCGGTGGTCACCGTCAGGTCGATATGCAGATCGGCCTGGTTGCCCATTACGACTGCCTGCGCGTCGGTGGCGCCGAGGCCCGCCTCGACACCGTCGGGATCGTCCAGCTGCTGCCGCCAACGCTCGAAGTACTCCGGCGAACGCAAGGCTGCCTGAAGTTCCTCGGCGATGCCGGTGGGACCGACGGACACGAAGGCGAGCTCGATACGCTCGCCGTGCGCCTGTTTCGGATCGGGCAGACGCAGGTAATAGCGCTTGGCCATGACGTGCTCCGATGACGACGGATGCGTTCCACTCTAGCCCAAACGCGAACGGCGCGAGCGATCGCCCGCGCCGTCCGTTGCACCGCCTGTCACAATTCAGTGCCGATGCGGCTCCGACTTCGGGCAATGGCAGGGCGCCGTCGGCCCGTACTCGCGGCCGAGGTTGCGGCCACTGCCATGACGTTGCCAGAAGAATTCCGGCGCTGGTCGTCGCAACCCGCCAATCTCGGCCATGGTTGTGGCATCGAACAGCCGGCCGTTGACCATCACCATTGACGTCTTGGCGCTGTCGCGGATCTCCTGCAGCGGGTTGCCGTCGACGATCACCAGATCGGCGCGCTTGCCCGCTTCGATGGAACCGAGTTGCTTGCCGAGGCCGATGTACTCAGCACCGTCGATGGTGGCGGCGCGCAGCGCTTCCCAGTTGGAGAAGCCGCCTTGCACCAGCGACCAGGTCTCCCAATGCGGTGCCAGGCCTTGCAGCTGGCCGTGGCCGCCGACCAGGATGCGCACGCCGGCATCGCGCAGCGACTTCGCCGCCTTGGCGACCTCGATGTGGTAGTAGTCCCAGTCCGGCGCAGTCTCGCGGCGGATCGAGCGCGCGTCGAGCGATTCGCGCGGGAAGAACTTCAGCAAGCGCTCGTTCTCCCACACGTTGTCGCGCGAATACCACCAGTACTCGCCATTGACGCCACCGTAGTTGACCACCAGGGTCGGCGTGTTGGCGACCTTGGTCTGCTTCCACAACTCGATCACGTCCTTGTGCAAGGGCGCGACCGGAATGTTGTGCTCAACGCCGGTGACGCCGTCGAGGATCATCGTCATGTTGTGCTGGAAGGTCGAACCGCCTTCCTCCACCACCAGCATGCCGAGTTCGCGCGCCGCCTGGTTGATCTGCTGGCGCTGGTCGCGCCGCGGCTGGTTGTAGCTCTTGACGCTGAAGGCGCCATTGGCCTGCATCCGGCGCAGATGGCGGCGGGCGTCGTCGAGCGAGTTCACCACTGCCTTGAAGTCGCCATCGGCGCCGTACAGGATGGTGCCGGTGGAGAACATCCGCGGCCCGACCATCCGGCCGGCCTTGACCAGCTCGCTCTGCGAGAACACGAACTCGGTGGTGGCCGAAGGGTCGTGCATGGTGGTGATGCCGAAGGCGAGGTTGGCGTGGTAGGCCCAGTTCTGCTGCGGCACCACGCCGGCGCCGAAGTTCGAGGCGTGCGCATGTACGTCGATCAGACCCGGCATCAGCGTCTTGCCGCGCGCATCGATCTCGCGCGCACCGGCGGGAACCGCAACCTCGCCGCGCTTGCCGACGGCGACGATGCGCTCGCCTTGTACGACCACGACGCCGTCCTCGATCACTTCCTGCGTCTGCTGCGCATCGCGCATGGTGACCACGCGCGCGCCGGTGAAGGCGAAGCTGTCGCTCGGGCGATCGGTCGGCAAGGTCAGTCCCACTGCGATGCCGGCATCGGCCTTGTCGGCGTCCAGCGTGCGGCTGTGGTAGCGGTTGCCGACCATCCAGTGCAGCGATTTCGAATCGGCCGACCAGTGCAGGTAGCTGCCGAGATCGGTGCCCAGAGGGGTCACCGGAATCGCTTTGGTGTCCTTGGACAACTCGATGCTGCCGCCGGTCTGCGGCAGCGGTGCGACGAAGCCGTCGAACAGCTCGGTGAAGGCGACCGACTTGCCGTCCGGACTGATCGCGACATCGCTGACGTACTTGAGGTTGAACACTTCGCGCGGCAGCTCGCCATGCAGGCCGACGCTCATCAGTTTCTTCTCCAGGCCGCCGCCGGTGAGGAAGTAGACGCGCTGGCCGTCGGCGGCGAAATGAGGGTCGCTGCCCTGCTTGGCGACCTGCAGCGCGTCGCCGCCGGCGGCCGGCATTACGTACACGCCGGTGCGGCCGCTCCACAGGCTGCCGGTCAGGCTGCTGCCGCCTTGACGCGAGAACACGATGTGGCTGCCATCGGGCGAGAAGCGTGGCCCGTAGTAGAAGCCGGGTTCGGTGCTGAGCGTGCGCGATGCGCCGGTGGCGAGGTCGAGCTCGCGGATGGCGCCGAGATCCTTGTCGTTCCACACCGTGTACAGCAGCTTGCGGCCGTCCGGGCTGAAGCTCGGCTGGTACTCGAAGTTCACGCCGTCATCGCTGAGGCGCTGCGGCTGTCCGTTCGGAAGCGACTTCTTCCACAACTGGCCGACCGCATGGAAGATCAGGGTCTTGCCATCGGGGCTGGTGGCGACATCGCGGATCATCTTCGGCGCGAAATCGCTGCCATCGAGCGGAATGTCGAACTGCAATGCCTCGCTGACGCGCTGTTCGACCTCGGCCGTGAACGGAATGTTGGCGGCGTTGCCGCTGTCCATGTCGACCTTCCACAGCTTGCCCTGGGCCCAGATCACCACCGCCTTCGAATCCGGCAACCAGTTGAAGTTGGTGTAGGGGCCGAAGATCGCCCAGGCTTCCTGCTGGTCGTGCGACAGCCCGTCCCAGACCGGACGCACCGCGCGCGAATCGAGATCCATCACATGTAGTACCGATTTGTCGCGCACGCGCTTGACGAAGGCCAGCTGCTTGCCGTCGGGCGAGGGTTGCGGACGCACCGCGCCACCGGCGCTGCCGACGATGGTTTCGATCTCGCCGGTCTCGCGGTCGAGGCGCTTGATGGCGTAGATCACACCGTGCACGTTGCGGTTGTAGTCGAAGCCGCCGCCTGGGCTGACGTCTTCCGAGAAATACACGTAGCGGCCGTCGGGCGAGACGGCGGGCTCGCCGAGATCCTGCTGTTCGTTCTTCTTCTTGGTCAGCTGCAGGCCGGGGCCGCCGCTGCGGTGGATCATCCACAGCTCGCCGGCGCCGAGCGAGCGCTGCGAGGTGAAATGCTTGCGGCCGATGACGTACTGGCCGTCCGGCGTCCACACCGGGTTGTTGAACAGGCGGAAATCCTCGGTGGTCAACGCGGTGGCAGCGCTGCCGTCGCGCTTCATCCGCCACAGGTTGTTGCCACCGCCACGGTCGGAGGGGAAGGCGATCTCCTGGCCGTCCGGCGAGAAACGCGGCTGCACGTCCCAGGCGCGGCCGTGGGTGATCCGCTGCGCCTGGCCGCCATCGATCGGCAGCGTGTACAGGTCGCCGAGCAGCGAGAACACCAGGGTCCGGCCATCGGGGCTGACGTCGAGATCGAGCCAGGTGCCCTCGGCGGTGGCAAAGCGCACGGTCTTGGCCTGGCCTTGGGTGGCGGCGCCGACATCCCAGGGCTTGTCCTCCTTCTTGGCGGTAGCGACGAGAGGCAGGGCCAGCGCGACGGCGAGCGTGATCGGACGGATGGACATGGGGCGACTCCGCGTGGGCAAAGTGCCGATGCTAGGCCAGGTCCGGGCCCTGCATCTGGGCCGGAAGTCATGCTTTGGCCGCGATGCTGTCCGCTTGTTCGCGGCGATGACGTTGCGCGGCCGGCATGCGATCGGCGTACTCGACCTGCGGGAAGCTCAGGTAGTATCTGGAGGCCGGCGCTCCAAGGGGATTGGGGTTAATGCGCAATTCGATCGAGATCGGTCAGAACATCGGTCCGTTCGTCGTCGTCGCCAAACTCGGGCGCGGCGGCATGGCGACCGTTTACAGCGCCTACGAGCCCGGGCTCGATCGCGAAGTCGCGCTCAAGGTGCTGCCGCTCGACCTGCTCGACCAGCCCGGCTTTTCTGAACGCTTCGAGCGCGAAGCGCGGCTGATCGCCAAGCTCGAGCATCCGCACATCGTGCCGCTGTATGGCTACGGCATTGACGACGGCATTCCGTGGATGGCGCTGCGGCTGGTGCGTGGCGGCAATCTCGGCGAGCGTTTCGAGCGCTCGCCGCCGGGTCAGGAAACGGGCCTCGCCTACTTCACCATGATTGCCGATGCGCTCGACCACGCGCATTCGCTCGGCGTCGTGCACCGCGATCTCAAGCCGCAGAACGTGCTGCTCGGCGAACGCGGCGAGCTGTACCTGGCCGATTTCGGCATCGCCCGGCTGTTGCAGGGGCGAACGCTGATCACCAACACCGGCGCCGTGCTCGGCACGCCGCAGTACATGTCGCCGGAGCAGGCGCAGGATGGCGAAATCGGTCCGGCTACCGACATCTATGCCCTCGGCGTGATGGTCTACCAGTGGCTGACCGGCATCCTGCCCTTCGATGCCGACACGCCGTATGCGGTGATGTACAAGCACGTCAATTCGCCGCTGGCGCTGGAGCCGCTGGAAAAACTACCGGTCAAGGCGCGCGAGGTACTGATCAAGGCGCTGGCCAAGACCCAGG
>DASUOA010000333.1:0-6244 GCA_036276895.1 Arenimonas sp.
GGCTGACGCCGGCCGATGTCGAGGCGGCGCTGCGCGCACAGAACGTAGAGATCCCCGCCGGTCGCGTCGAGGGCAGCCAGCGCGAGTTCACCGTGCTGTCCGAGACCGACCTGCGCACGCCAGAGGAGTTCGGGGCGATCGTGTTGCGCAATGACGGCGGCTACCTGGTGCGTTTGCGCGATGTCGCCAAGGTCGAGCTGGGCTCGGAGGAGAACCGCTTCCGCGCCCGCTTCAAGGGCCGCAATGCGGTGCCGCTGGGCGTGGTCAAGCAGGCGGTGGCCAATCCACTGGAAATCTCCGCGGCGCTGCGCGAGATGCTGCCGCAGATCACCCGTACCCTGCCCGAGGGCATGAAGGTCGAGCTCGCCTACGACTCGACCGTGTTCATCGAGAAGTCGATCGAGGAGGTCTACAAGACCATCGCCGAAGCGGTGCTGCTGGTGGTGCTGGTGATCTTCCTGTTCCTGCGCAGCTGGCGCGCGACCTTGATTCCGCTGGTGACGATCCCGGTGTCGCTGATCGGTGCCTTCGCGATCATGTACGGCTTTGGTTTCACCATCAACACGCTGACGCTGCTGGCGATGGTGCTGGCGATCGGCCTGGTGGTCGACGATGCGATCGTGATGCTGGAGAACATTCACCGCCACATCGAGGAAGGCATGGCACCGATGGCGGCGGCGTTCAAGGGCAGTCGCGAGATCGCCTTTGCCATCGTCGCGATGACGCTGACGCTGGTGGCAGTGTACGTGCCGCTGGCGTTCTCCAGTGGGCGCACCGGCAAGCTGTTCCTGGAGTTCGCGTTGACGTTGGCGGGCGCGGTGCTGGTGTCGGGTTTCGTGGCGTTGACGCTGTCGCCGATGATGTCGTCGCGGCTGCTGCGTCATGAAAGCCAGCCGGGCCGCTTCGCGGCGTTCGGAGAGCGCGTGCTGCGGCGTCTGGATGATGGCTACCGACGCTGGCTGACGCGTGCGTTGCGCTTGCGCGCATTGGTGCTGGGCATTGGGCTTGCGTTGTTCGCTGGCGCCATCGGCCTCTACGCCACGTTGCCGCAGGAGCTGGCGCCGCAGGAAGACCAGGGCCTGGTGATCGGCTTCGGCATGGCGCCGGAAGGCGCCACCGTCGATTACACCGACCGCTACGCGCGGCAGATGGAGCAGGCCTTCGCGCGCATCGAGGAAGTCGACCGCTATTTCGTGATCGTCGGCTTCCCGGCGGTGACGCAGACGATCGGCTTCGTCGGCCTGCGCGACTGGGACGAGCGTGAGCGCAACAGCCAGGCGATCCAGGGCGCGCTGTTCCCGCAGTTCATGGGCATCCCCGGCATCCTCGCGTTCCCGACGTTGCCGCCGCCGCTGGGCCAGGGCGGCTTCGGTCAGCCGGTGAGCTTCGTGGTGCAGAGCACTGGCACCTGGGATGAGCTCGGCGAGACGGTCGAGAAACTCAAGGCCAAGATGCGCGAGAACCCCAATCTCACCAATCCCGACAGCGACCTCAAGCTCAACAAGCCCGAGCTGCGCATCGATGTCGACCGCGACAAGGTGGCGGCGATCGGCAGTAGCGTGTCTTCGGTCGGTCGTACGCTGGAGACCCTGCTCGGTGGTCGCAATGTCACCCGCTTCAAGCGTGGCTCGGAGCAGTACGACGTGATCGTGCAGGTCGAGGATGCCGACCGCCGCACCCCGGGCGATCTCTCCAACATCTTTGTGCGCGCCGGCAGCGGCGAGATGGTGCAGTTGTCCAATCTGGTCAGCGTGCAGGAAACCGTCGCGGCCAAGGAGCTCAATCACTTCAACAAACTGCGCGCGGCGACCATCAGCGCCGGCCTGGCGCCGGGCTATTCGATGGGCGAGGCGATCGCCTGGCTGGAGCAGGCGCTGGCCGAGGTGGCGCCGGAGGCTCAGTACGACCTGGGCGGACAAAGCCGCGAGTTCCGCGAGTCGGCCAGTGACTTCGCATTGATCTTCGGCTTGGCGCTGGTGTTCATCTACCTGGTGCTGGCAGCGCAGTTCGAAAGCTGGATTGATCCGCTGGTGATCCTGCTGTCGGTGCCGCTGGCGGCCTTCGGTGCCTTCGCGCTACTCAAGCTCAGCGGACAGGGCAGCTGGAACATCTACAGCCAGATCGGCATCGTGACCCTGGTCGGCCTGATCGCCAAGCACGGCATCCTGATCGTCGAGTTCGCCAACCAGTTGCAGGAACAGGGCCACTCGAAGTCCGATGCAGTGCTGGAAGCTGCCGCGCTGCGCCTGCGCCCGATCCTGATGACCACCGGTGCGATGGTGCTCGGCGCGCTGCCGCTGGCCATCGCCAGCGGCGCCGGCGCCGAGGCGCGCAACCAGATCGGCATGGTGATCGTCGGCGGCATGTCGGTGGGTACCGTGTTCACGCTGTTCGTGGTGCCAGTGGTGTACCTGCTGCTGGCGCGCACGCGCAGGGCCGAGCAGGGCTTGCCAGAAGGTGAGGCGCGCGCGGTGTAGAAAGGGCGGCAAGCGCCGGTTGCCACCGCGGCTTGCTGCTGCCTGAGTGCCGGATTCGGGTGGTCATTGCATGACCACCCGGACAGGCGCAGAATCGATCCACCGGAGGCCGTCGGGAGGTAAGCCATGGCCATCGCTACACAGAACTCGATTGGAATCGGCGTCGCCGGCGGTACGCCCGGCACCGGCAGTCGCAACGCAAACGATGCCGTCGAGCGTCGCGAAGACGATGCCCAGCGGCCACGCGTCGACGACGAGCGCGTCACGCTCAGTGAAGGCACGCGGGTGCCGGAGTCGAGTCGCACGTCCGGGATCACGCCGATCGATGCCCCCGCGCGCGCCGAGTCGGCGCAGGAAGGGCCGCGCCCTGGCGCCGGCGTCAGCGAGGTTGAAAACGGTCGCGACCAGGCGGCGCGCAGTTTCGCGGTGCAGAACTTCCGCGGCTTCGGCGAAGGCACCTTGACCGAGCGCACGGGCGAGCAGGGCCGCACCGCGTTCGAATTCAGTTCCAGCCCGCGTGAGGATGGCAGCCAACTGAGCATCCGCGGCGAAGGCGATGCGTTTGCGCCGGAGACCACGCTTGAAGTGCAGGTGCGGCGTCCGTCGACCGCGGTGGCGCAGTACCGCCAGTTCGAGTAATGGACGCGGTAGCAGCTGGCGTCGGCGGCGAACTCGCCAGCCTCGGCACCGAGCTGGCGCGACGGCAGGCGGCACGCTCCGCCCAGCAGGCCGAAGCCCGCGCCGAAGCCTTGCAGGCGGCCAGCACGCGTGAACGGCGGGTCGCCGAGCGTGCCAATCAGCGCGCGCAGTCGCTGGACCAGCAGGCCTCCCAGGCCGGCAATGAGGCCTCACGCCTGCGCAGCAACTCGGCCGCCTCGCGCGGATTCGAGCGTCTGTCCGAGCAGTTTGATGCGGCCCGGGTGAACCTCGGCGGCGAAGCGGTGGCGGACGAAGCGCCAGCCCCGGAGCCCACGGTGGCGCCGGTGGGCACGCAGCTGCGCGCCGCAGTCGCCAGCTACGCCAGTGTCAGCACCGAGCCCGTCGTGGTGGGTGCCGGCCTGAGCGCCTCGGCCTGAACGCGGTGACCGGCCGCGGCTGGCGCCTGGCGCACAGCTACGCGCAATTGCCTGAGGCTTTCCATGTCGATGCGCAGCCGGCGGCAGCGGCCGCCCCGCGCGTGCTGCTGTTCAATGATGGTCTGGCCGCGACTCTCGGCCTCGATCTTGGCGGTTGCGCGGACGCCGATCTGGCGGCGCTGTTCACCGGCCAGCGCTTGCCTCCCGGCAGCCGGCCGCTGGCTCAGGCCTATGCCGGTCACCAATACGGACACTTCACGATGCTGGGCGACGGACGGGCGTTGTTACTCGGCGAACAGACAACGCCCGACGGTCGGGTGTTCGACATCCAGTTCAAGGGCTCCGGGCCGACCGCCTTCTCACGCGGCGGCGATGGCAAGGCGGCGTTGGCGCCGATGCTGCGCGAGTACGTGATAAGCGAGGCGATGCATGCGCTCGGCATTCCCACGACGCGCAGCCTGGCGGTGGCGATTACAGGCGACGCGGTGTGGCGCGAGGGCGCCGTGCCCGGTGCGGTGCTGACGCGGATCGCCAGCAGCCATCTGCGTGTCGGCACCTTGGAGTACGCCGCGGTGCAGGCGCAGCAGCAGGAAATGCCCGCGCTGTTGCGCAGCCTCGCCGATTACGCGATCGACCGCCACTACCCGGAAGCGCGCGACGCCGAGCAGCCCTATCGCGCGTTGCTGTCCGGCATCGCCCTGCGCCAGGCCGAGCTGGTCGCCCAATGGCTGGCGGTCGGCTTTGTGCACGGCGTGATGAACACCGACAACATGGCGCTGTCCGGCGAAACCATCGATTACGGCCCCTGCGCCTTCATCGACGCCTACGACCCGGCGACGGTGTTCAGCTCGATCGATCGCCACGGCCGTTACGCCTATGGCCAGCAGCCGCGCATCGCCGCCTGGAACCTGGCGCGCTGCGCCGAGGCCCTGCTGCCACTGCTGGGCGAAAACGAGGACAACGCGCTGGCCAGCGCGGGCGCGGTGCTGGATGGCTTCGCGGAGCAGTTCGAGCGGGCATGGCAGTCGCGGCTGCGCGCCAAACTGGGGCTGGCCCAGCGCCAAGAGGGCGACGAAGAGCTCGGTGCATCGCTGCTGGCGCTGATGCATGCCGAGCGCGCCGATTTCACCAATACGTTCTGCCGCCTTGGTGCCGATGCGCCGGCCGCAGATGAGGCGTTCCCTGGCACCGGGGCGCTGTTTGCGAATTCCGAATTCCATGGCTGGCGGCAGCGCTGGTTGGCGCGCCTGGCGCGGCAAGCGCTGGTGCTGGACGCGCCGCTGACGATGCGTGCGGTCAATCCGGCGGTCATCGCGCGCAACCGCCAGGTCGAGTCGGCGCTGGACGCTGCCGTGCAAGGCGATCTGCAGCCGCTACGGAAGTTGCTGGAGGTGCTGGCTGATCCCTTCGACGCGAGTTCATCCGATCTTAGCTTTCGCACGCCGGCGCCAGCGGGACCGTACCGTACCTTCTGTGGCACCTGAGCTGGGCCGCGCGCCCGTCGTATCATGCGCGCTGTCGCAGGTGCGGTCGCGCAGCCCAAGGAGCGTTCAAGGATGAGTGAAGGTCAACGCCTGTTCGTGGTGCTGGGCATGCATCGCAGCGGCACCAGTGCGATCACCCGCGCACTCAAGGCGCTGGGCGTCGACCTCGGCGACAATCTCATGGGCTCGGCGTCGGGCGAGAACGACAAGGGCTTCTGGGAAGACAACGACATCTACCAGCTCGACGTCGAGCTGTTGAACGGCGCTGGCCACGACTGGCATACCCTGTCGCCGGTGCTGCCCGAGCATCTGGACGAGCGCGATGCGCGCTCGCACCTGGCCGAAGCGGCGGCGATGCTGCGTGGCAAGCTGGCAGCCAGCGGGCGCTTCGGTATGAAGGATCCGCGTTTGCCGCGACTGCTGCCGTTCTGGCAGGCGGTGTTCACGCACCTGCAGGCCGAGGTCGATTATCTGATCGTGGTGCGGCATCCACTCAGCGTTGCGCGCTCGTTGCAGCGGCGCAACGGATTCGCGCTGGAAAAGTCGCTGCACCTGTGGTTCCAGCACATGTGGTCGGCGTTGGCGCAGAGCGCCGACGAGTCTCGCGTGGTGGTCGACTACGATGCGATCGTGGACGCGCCGTTGCCCCAGTTGCAGCGGATGGCGCAGCAGCTGCGGTTGCCGTTCGCGCCTGACGCGGCGACGACGCAGGAGTATGTCGACGAATTCCTCGATGCCGGGCTGCGCCATGACCGGCACGCACCGGAAGACCTGCAGTTGGTGGATGGTGTGCCCGGCTTCGTTATGCAGATGTATGACCTTCTCACCGACCTCGCCGCCGATCGACTTGCGCTGGACGACCCGAGGGTAGCCAGGACGGTGGCGGAACTGGGTGGTGCATTTCGAGAACACACCGGCTGCTGGCGTTTCATGGACGCCTGCGAACGCAATGTCGCGCAGGGGCATCGGGCGGTGGCGGAGTCCGTGATGGCGATCGAGCGGCTGCAGGCCGAGCTTTCAGCCGAACAGCAGCTGGCCGGAGCCCTGCGCGAGCATGTCGCGCACGAACAGCGTCAGGTGGCTTCGCTGGCAGCATTGCGTGAAGAGGCGCTGCGTGCGATCGCGGAGAAGGATGCGCAGCTGGTCCGCCATGCGCGGCAGATCATGGATCTGTCAGGCCAGTTGGCGGCAGTGCAGGCGCGCGCCG
>DASUOA010000334.1:0-3926 GCA_036276895.1 Arenimonas sp.
CTTCCGACGGGCGCTTACACGACAAAGCTGCGCCTTGACATTAGATAACGAAAATTTGCCGGATGGCAATGCCTGTCGCAACTCCCGTGCCGTTATCTGCCCCAAATCACCCGCATGCTCCCCGTGAACGCAAGCCGGCGACCAATCCGGACTTGCCACGGAACGCCGCGCCCCCGTGACGTTCTATACTCCTCGCCCCTTTCGAAGTAAACCACGGAACAGGCACCGGATGACCCGTTTTGCCCGCTTTCTGCGCGGTTCCCTCGTTGCGTTGTTCCTGTTCGGCCTGCTGGGTATCGCCGGTATCGGCGTGCTGTACTGGCTGATCGCCCCCCGCCTCCCCGACGTCCAGGAATTGCGCCGGGTGCAGATGCAGATGCCGCTGTCGATCTACTCCCGCGATGGCGGACTGATCGCCCAGATCGGCGAGACGCGGCGTTACCCGGTGGCGATCGCCGAAGTCCCGGCGCGGGTCAAGAACGCCTTTATCGCCATCGAGGACGCTCGTTTCTACCAGCACCCCGGCATCGACTGGCGCGGCATCGCCCGCGCCGTCTGGCTGCTGGCGACCACCGACGGCCGCGTCCCCGGCGGCAGCACCATCACCCAGCAGGTGGCGCGACAGTTTTTCCTCAGTGCCGAGTATTCCTACACCCGCAAGCTGACGGAGATCTTCCTGGCACTGAAGATCGAGCAGGCGCTGTCCAAGGACGAGATCCTCGAGCTGTATCTCAACAAGAGTTTCTTCGGCAATCGCGCCTACGGCGTGGCCGCTGCGGCCGAGTTCTACTACGGCAAGCCCCTGGACCAGCTCAGCCTCGCCGAAGCGGCGATGCTGGCATCGATCCCCAAGTTCCCGTCCAGCGGCAATCCGATCATCAACCCGCAGCGGGCCCTGATCCGGCGCAATTACGTGTTGCAGCGGATGGCCGAAGAAGGCTTGGCCAGCCCCAGCGAGGTTGATGCGGCCCGCGCCGAAGTCGATGCGGCGCGCCCGCACGAGCCCAAGATCGAGGTCGAGGCGCCTTACGTCGCGGAGATGGTGCGGGTTTGGATGGAAGAGCGCTACGGCGCCGACGCGACCAGCAGTGGCTACCGGGTGATCACCACGCTTGAGGGCGCGCACCAGAACGCCGCGGCGCAATCGGTGCGCAACGGCCTGCTCGAATACGACCGTCGGCGCGGCTGGCGCGGCCCCGAGCGCCATGTCGAGATCGCCGAGGGCGTCGACCCCGCGCAGTTGCGCAGCCACCTGCGCGACCTGCCCAGCGTCGGCGGACTCGACGCGGCATTGGTGCTGGCCACCGGCAACGACGAAGTCACACTGCTCGGACGCAGCGGCGACGCTATTGCCTTGACGGCGGAGCACCTGCGCTGGACCGGCAAATCACCCGGCCAGTTGCTCAAGCGCGGCGACATCGTCCGCATTGCCTACGAGCCGGATGGCAAGCCGGTTTTGGCGCAGATACCCGCCGCCCAAGCCACGCTGGTATCGCTGCAGCACGCCGATGGCGCCGTCCGCGCCCTGGTCGGCGGCTTTTCCTACGCACTGAACAAGTTCAACCGCGCAACCCAGGCGCAGCGCCAACCGGGATCGAGCTTCAAGCCGTTCGTGTACGCCGCGGCTTTCGAGCGCGGTTACACGCCCGGCACCATCGTGCTTGATGCGCCAGTGGTGTTCCGCGATCGCGCCAACAACGTGTGGCGGCCGCAGAACGACGCCGGCGATTTCGCTGGGCCGATGCGCCTTCGCGAAGCCATGGTGCAGTCGCGCAACCTGGTATCGGTGCGCTTGCTTGATGCGATCGGTGTCGACTACACCCGCCGCTACCTGACCAACTTCGGCTTCAGCCTCGACTCCGTGCCACCCAACCTCTCGATGTCGCTCGGCACCGCCTCGCTGACTCCGCTGTCGATCGCGCGCGGCTACGCGGTGTTCGCCAATGGCGGCCATGTGGTCGAACCCTGGTTCGTCGAGCGGGTGCTCGATCGCGACGAGAACCCGTTGTACGAAGCCGACCCGCTGGTCGCCTGCCCCGGCTGTACGCGAGCCAGCGGCCCGCGCCCGCCGAGCGGCGAGATCGATGGCTTCGACTTCAGCGCAGGCGGCCCCTCGGTCGAAACCGAGCCGATGGCGGAGGCCAGCGCCGACGCTGCGCCGATTGCCGCCGACACTGCGCTGCGTCGCCCGGCGCCGCGCACGGTTGATGAGCGCACCGCCTTCCTGGTGCGCTCGCTGCTGTACGACGTGGTGCGCCGCGGCACCGGCACCGCCGCCCGCGTCATCGGCCGCGAGGACATCGGCGGCAAGACCGGCTCGACCAACGAGCATCGCGACGCCTGGTTCTCCGGAATCGGCGGCGACCTGGCGACCACCGTCTGGGTCGGCAAGGACGACTTCACCACGCTGGGCGGTCGCGAATACGGCGGCAAGGCCGCACTGCCGATCTGGATCGGGTTCATGACCGCAGCGCTCGAAGGCGTTCCGCTGGCCGATCCGAGCCCACCGCTGGGCATCATCAGCGCCACCATCAGTCCGGACTCCGGCCATCTGCTGCCCGACGGCACGCCAGGCGGCATCCGCGAGTACTTCAAACGCGAGGACTTCGACCGGCTCGCCGCTGGCGGCTACCAGCAGGAGCTTGGCAGCGAGGACGAAGCAGCCTTCGATATCTTTTGAGGCAGGCCTTAAGCGCCGATACGAAAGGGCCCCGAGATCGGGGCCTTTTGTTTGGTCGATGCCTGGAGATCAGCGCTGCGCCAGCGGCACGTAGTCGCGGCTGTTGGCGCCGGTGTAGATCTGCCGCGGACGGCCGATCTTGAACTCCGGATCGGTCTGCTGCTCCAGCCAGTGGCTGACCCAGCCGGCGGTACGGGCGATGGCGAACATCACCGTGAACATCTCGGTCGGGATGCCCAGCGCCTTGTAGATGATGCCGGAGTAGAAGTCGACGTTCGGATACAGCTTGCGGGCGATGAAGTAGTCGTCCTTGAGCGCCGCCTCTTCGAGGCGCATCGCCACTTCCAGCATCGGGTCGTCGACGCCGAGCTCGCTGAGCACCTGGTGGCACATCTCGCGGATGATGGTCGCGCGCGGGTCGAAGTTCTTGTACACGCGATGGCCGAAGCCCATCAGGCGGAAGCCGGAGTTCTTGTCCTTGGCCTTGGCCACCGCCTGGCCGACGTCCTCGGGGCGACCGATTTCGTCGAGCATGCGCAGCACTGCCTCGTTGGCACCGCCATGCGCCGGCCCCCACAGGGCTGCAACGCCAGCAGCGACACACGCGTAGGGGTTGGCGCCGGTTGAACCGACCAGACGCACGGTCGACGTCGAGGCGTTCTGCTCGTGGTCGGCGTGCAGGATGAACAGCAGGTCCAGCGCCTTGGCGGCGATCGGCTTGAGGTGCAACGGTTCGCTCGGCACTTCGAACATCATGTGCAGGAAGCGCTGCACGTACTCGAGATTGTTTCGCGGGTAACGCACCGGCCAGCCGATCGAATAGCGGTAGCAGGCAGCGGCGATCGTCGGCACCTTGGCCAGCAGACGGATCGCCGCCATGCGCCGCTGCTCGGGATCATCGAGATCGAGATCGTCGTGGTAGAAGGCGGCCAGCGAGCCGAGCATGCCGCACAGCATCGCCATCGGATGCGCGTCGTGGCGGAAGCCGCCGAGGAAGGCCTTGAAGGCCTCGTGCATCATCGTGTGATGCGTCACTTCATGCTCGAAGGTGTCGAACTGCTTGGCGTTCGGCAGCTCGCCATTCATCAGCAGGTAGCTGACTTCAAGGAAGTTGGAATGCTTGGCCAGCTGCTCGATCGGGTAGCCGCGGTACATCAGCACACCCTCGTCACCGTCGATATAGGTGATGGCACTGCGGCAGCTCGCCGTGGCAACAAAACCCGGATCGTAGGTGAATAGGCCCGTT
>DASUOA010000335.1:0-5822 GCA_036276895.1 Arenimonas sp.
CCAGCGCCCTCCGCACTTACTGCCGCGGCGGCGCAAGCGCCCTCGCGCAAAGAGACGAGCGAAGCGCCCGCTGCTGCAATCGTGGCGTCCGAGCCTGCCCGCGCGCGCATCGTCGCGCACGCAGCCAGCGCCACGCCGGACAACGCCCGCACCCTGCAGCAGGCCGCAACCGCCCTGTCGCAAGGCCGCGACAGCGAAGCCGAATCCCTGCTGCGCGACGTACTGGCACGCGATCCCGACGCCATGCGCGCAAGGCAATCGCTGGCGGCGCTTTATCAGCGCCAGGGCCGACTCGACGCGGCGCTGGCGCTGTGGCGCGCCGGCCTCGCTCGTGATGCAGGCAATCTCGAACTGGCCGAACCGCTCGCACGCACGCTGCTCTCCCATGGCCAGCCCGCCGACGCGGCAAAGGCCTTGGCTGCCGCGCTGCCGCCACTGCCGCAACGCAGCGACCTGCACGCGCTGCTCGCCTACGCCCAGCAACAGGCCGGCGATACCGCTGCCGCCGCCACCACCTACCGCGCCCTGCTCACGCACGACGACAGCCAGGGCCGCTGGTGGCTGGGCCTCGCCATCGCCGAAGAAACCCGTGGCGACACCGCCGCTGCGCTGGCCGCATTCCGCCGAGCGCAAGCCGCGGTCGGCCTCGAAAGCAGCGTGCTACGTTACGTCGAACAACGCATCCACGCCCTGGCGCCCGACCCGTCATGAACCAACCTGCCCCCCAAGCGCGTCAACGCGTGCGCATCGGCGACCTGCTGGTGCAGAACAAGCTGCTGTCGCAGGCGCAACTCGAAGAAGCGCTGGCCGAGCAGAAGCGCAGCGGCCACAAACTCGGCCGCGTGCTGGTGCAGCAGGGTTACGTCGACGAAGACAGCATCATCAACCTGCTCTCAAGGCAGCTCGCGATTCCCGTCGTCGATCTCAAGCACTACCAGTTCAAGGCCGACACCGTCGCCCTGCTGCCGGAGACGCACGCGCGCCGCTTCCGCGCATTGGCGCTGTCGGATGCGCGCGACCACATCGTGGTCGGCATGGCCGATCCGACCGACATTTTCGCCTTCGACGAACTGCAGCGGATCATCAAGCGCCCGGTCAAGCTCGCCATCGTCAAGGAAGCCGACCTGCTGCGCGCCATCGACATGGTCTACCGGCGCACCGAGGAGATCCACACCCTGGCCGAAGAGCTGGGCGAGGAACTCTCCGAAGGCGACATCGACCTCGCCGCACTCGGCCTGACCGAAGGACAGACCGACACCCCGGTCATCAAGCTGCTGCAGTCGATGTTCGAGGACGCGGCGCAGATGGGCGCCTCCGACATCCATATCGAGCCCGAAGAAAACCTGCTGCGCATCCGCCAGCGCATCGACGGCGTGCTGCACGAACAGATCATCGAGGGCCGCCGCGTCGCCGGCGCATTGGTGACCCGGCTCAAGCTGATGTCGGCGCTGGACATCTCCGAGAAGCGCCTGCCGCAGGATGGCCGCTTCAACATCAAGATCCGCACCAAGAGCATCGACGTGCGCCTCTCGACCATGCCGGTTCAGTACGGCGAGTCGGTGGTGTTGCGACTGCTCGACCAGTCCGCGGCGCAACGCACCCTCGACGACCTCGGCATGCCGCCGCTGGTGCTGTCGCGCTTCGAGCGGCAGATCAGCCGGCCACACGGCATGATCCTGGTCACCGGCCCGACCGGCAGCGGCAAGACCACCACCCTTTACGCCGCGCTCAACCGCATCAACCAGGCCTCGCGCAAGATCATCACCGCCGAGGACCCGGTCGAATACCGGCTGCCGCGCATCAACCAGGTGCAGGTCAACACCAAGATCAACCTGAGCTTCGCCCGCGTGCTGCGCACCGCTCTGCGCCAGGACCCGGACATCATCATGATCGGTGAGATGCGCGACCAGGAGACCGCCGAGATCGGCCTGCGCGCCGCCATGACCGGCCACCTGGTGCTCTCGACCCTGCACACCAACAGTGCCATCGCCACCATCGAGCGCTTGATCGACCTTGGCGCCGCCGGCTACCTCGTCGCCGCCGCACTCGAAGCCGTGGTCGCGCAGCGCCTGGTGCGCCGCGTCTGCGAGAGCTGCGGCGAGCCGACCGCGCCGACGCCGCAGCAGCGCGCCTTCCTGCTAGCGCAGATGGGCAGCGACTTCGAGCGTATGAGCTTCAAGCATGGCCCGGGCTGCACCTACTGCAGCAATACCGGCTACCGCGGCCGCATCGGCGTCTACGAGCTGATCGAGATGGACCGGCCGCTGTCGGATGCGCTGCGCCGCGAAGACATGGTCGAGTTCGCGCGGCTGGCGCGCGAGCAGAAGGGATTCCGCTCGCTGTCGATGTGCGCGCTGGACTATGCCGCGCAGGGCATCACCTCGCTAGAAGAAGTGCTGCGCCTCGCCGGTGAAGTCGAAGACATCAGCGAGCTCGAACACGACGACCCGGTTGCCCCCGACGCACCGGTTGAGGCCGGCAGCTGATGCCGCAGTTCCAGTACAAGGGGCGCAGCGCGCGCGGCGACGTCGTCACCGGGCGCCTCGAAGCCGACAGCGCCGAGCAGGTCGCCGGCCAGCTGTTCAACACCGGCGTCACCCCGATCGAGATCGGCCCGGCCAGCGCCGCGGCGATCGAGGTCAAATCGCTGTTCGACTTCCGCTCCAAGCCCTCCGATGACGACCTGATCCTGTTTACCCGCCAGCTCTACGCGCTGGTGAAGGCCGGCGTGCCGATCATCCGCAGTCTGAAAAGCCTCGGCGAATCGACCCGCAACCCGGGCCTGTCCGGCGCACTGACCGAAGTGGTGCAGTCGCTCGAATCGGGCCGCGACTTCGGCTATGGGTTGTCGCGACACCCGCATATCTTTTCCAGCCTGTACGTCGCGATGGTGCGCGTCGGCGAGAGCTCCGGCCGGATGGAAGAGTCGCTGATGCAGCTCTACGACCATCTGCAACGCGAGAAGAAGACCGCCAAGCAGGTCAAGTCGGCGCTGCGCTACCCGGCGATGGTGCTGGTGGCGATCGCCATCGCCATGCTGGTGCTGACCGGCTTCGTGATCCCGGCGTTCTCGGCGGTATTCGACCAGTTGCAGGGCCGGCTGCCGCTGCCGACCCGGATCATCGTCGCCATCTCCGACTTCGTGCGCGGCTACTGGTACCTGATCGCGCTGGCCACCGCCATCGGCAGCGTCAGCTTCATGATGTGGAAGAACACCGAGCGCGGCCGCTACCTCTGGCACCGCACCCTGTTCCGCATTCCGCGCTTGGGCGGCATCATCCTGCGCGCCTCGCTGGCGCGCTTCGCCCGCGCCTTCTCGATGACCTACCGCGCCGGCGTGCCGCTGATCCAGGCGCTGACCCTGGTGTCCAAGGCGGTCGACAACGACTTTCTGGGCGAGAAGGTGCTGCAGATCCGCAACGGCGTCGAGCGCGGCGAGTCGCTGTCGCGCACGGCAATCGCCGCCGGGCTGTTCACGCCCTTGGTGATCCAGATGCTGCAAGTCGGCGAAGAAACCGGCAACGTCGACGAAATGCTCGACGAAGTCGGCGACTACTACGAACGCGAAGTCGACTACGACATCGCCAACATCAGCGCCATCATCGAGCCGGTGCTGATCGTCGCCATGGGCGGCATGGTGCTGGTGCTGGCGCTGGGTGTATTCCTGCCGATGTGGGAAATCTACTCGCTGGCCCTGAAGAAATGATTCCCGCGACCTTGCCGCGACCGCGCGCAAGGCACCGCCGCCAGCAGGGCGCCTCGCTGCTGGAGCTGGCGATCGTCATCATCCTGTTCAGCCTGATGCTGCTGGTGGCGATCGACCGCCTATTGCCGCTGCGCGGCCAGGCCGAGGCGGCGGCGGTACTGAGCAGCCAGGGCAATATGCAGGCGCGGCTGGGTGGTGAGGTCGCCCAGCGCGTGATCCGGGATGGGCTGCCGGCGGTGCTGGCCCTGGAAGGCAGTAACCCGATGGCGCTGATCGAAACGCCGCCGCCGACGTATCGCGGTGCGTTCGCAAGGATCGACCTCAACGAGTTGCAGCCTGGCGACTGGGCCTTCGACCGCAGCCGCGGGGTGCTGGTGTATCGCGTGCAGTACGCACAGTACTTCGATGGCGAGCCAAGTGATCCGCCACGGGCCGAGTGGCGGATCGAGCTGCACTTCGCCGAAGGCACAGGGCGCGAGCCCGAGGCACTTCGTGAGGTGCTGCTCGTTCCGCTCGGAAAGCCGAGCTGGCGACTCCAATCAGGCGACAATCCGTGAACCCGATCACTGCCCCGGCGTGCAAATTTGCTTTATGCTCGGCTCAGCCGCCTATTGTCCGCAGCGTCTCGTTCAGCCAGCGCGGGCGATTCGGTGAACCGAAACCCTTTACGCCCCCTGCCTATCTCTTACTGCTCTGGAGTACGTGCGATGAAAGCTAAGCAACAGTCCGGTTTCACCCTGATCGAGCTGGTCATGGTGATCGTTATTCTCGGCATTCTTGCGGCAGTCGCGATTCCGCAGTTTGTGGACTTGAGTACGGAAGCGAAAGCCGCGGCCGTCCAAGGTGTTGCGGGCGGCCTAAGTTCGGCGTCCGCCGTCAACTACGCGGCGTGTTCAGTCCGTCCCGCCGCCTGTGTAACAGTAACTGATTGCGAGACCGCGGAGGCAACAATCCAAGGCGGATTATCGCCCGGCTATGAGATCGTGGCTGGAACGATCGCCAATACGGTCGGTGCATCAGCAGACTGCGCAGTACGACTTGCCGACGAAACAACTGTCACTGCAAACTTTGTCGCAATTCGCACGGCAGTTGACTGATTTCCGAAATGGGCGAAATGGCCGAAATGGGGTCAGAGAACTTTCCGTTTGAAGCCCATCGAACGCTCTGACCAGCGCCAGCGCGCAGCCACCGCCTGACACACCAATCGGCCCGCCTGTGCGGGCCGATTGTCTATGGGGCGATGCCGAAGCCTCCGATTCGCCCGATAATGCATCCGAACCTGGCAACGGAACGCGCACCATGCGGCAACGCGGCTTTTCCATGACCGAGCTGGTCCTCGTCATCATCGTGACGGGGATACTCGCCGTGGTGGTGGTGCCCGCCTTCACCGACTCGGGTGAGTTCCGTGCCCGCGGTTTCTCGGACGAGGTGCAGTCCGCCGCCCGCCATGCACAGAAGCTGGCCATTGCCAGTGCCTGCCCCGTACAGCTGACCATCACTGCCGACGACTACACACTGAGTCAGCTTGACGGCTGCACATCCGGCACCAGTTTCACCGTGCAGCACCCCGCGCGCAGCGGTGGTTACACCGGCGAGAAGCCATCCAGCACCACCCTGACCAGCAGCGCCGGCACCATCACCTTCTTTGCCGATGGCTCCAGCACCGGCGGCACTATTACCACGGGCGGCCGAACGTTCAACGTGGTTACGACGACCGGCTATGTCTTCGAATAACCGATACCGCCAGCGGGGCGTGACCCTGGTCGAGCTGGTGATCGCGATGGTGATCGTCAGCGTCGCTGTCGGCGGCATCACCCTCGCCTTCATGCAGACCGTGCGCAGCAGCGCCGACCCGATGATCGACGCCCAAGCCCTCGCCATCGCCGAGGCCTATATGGACGAGATTCTGGCCAAGCCGCAGTTCGACAGCACCGGCAGCCCGGGCTGCACGGCTGGCGTGCCGCGCACCAACTGCGCCGAGGTCGGCGACTATCACGGCATTGCCAATCAGAAGCCGACCAACCAGTTCGGAGAGGAGATCAATGAGCTCGACGCCTATGCGGTGACGGTAGCCGTGGGCGGCGCCGAACTCGGCATCGGCGACAGCACCGTGGTG
>DASUOA010000336.1:0-10642 GCA_036276895.1 Arenimonas sp.
ATCGGCGGTGGTGAGGCGCGTGGTGGGGCGAGGGGTAGCGAGGGCTGTGGGGCTGTTGTCGCTCCAGCCTGTGTAAGATGAGCCTGATGCTCGCGCGGCGCGGGGGATGCGGCCGCAACGGCACAAGCGTCGGGCCCGACCGACGGGGAGCGAAGTCGCCATGCGTCATGTGGCTGATCGCCAAGGTTCCGTTCCATCTGCGCGTGGCCTGCGATGGCCTGGCTGAGCGAACTGCGTCGGCGCAATGTGCTGCGGGCGGGGCTGGCCTGGTTGGCTCTGTGCTGGTTGCTGATCCTGCTTGCCGATCTGCTGTTCCCTTTGCTCGTGTTGCCGGCCAGCGCGGTGCGGATGCTCGCCGTCGCGCTGATGGCGCTGTTGCCTCTGGTGCTGCTGCTTGCCTGGCGCTACGAGCTGACCGCGCGCGGGCTGCGGGTCGACCGCGGGCCATCGACGCACAACCCGGAAAACCGCCGCACCGCCAGCCGCATCGATCAACTGACGATCGCGCTGGTGCTGATGGCGCTGGCCTTGTCGGGCTTGCGGCAGTTCGTGCTCGATCGCGTCGAGGTGCGCGAGCCGGTTCCGTCGTCTGAGGCCATGACGGCCGCAGCACCCGATCCACCGCGCCCCGCAGCGGTCGATCCGCGCTCGCTGGCCGTGCTGGCTTTCACCAACCTCAGCCCCGACCCCGACAACGCCTATCTGGCCGAAGGCATCGCCGAGGAAATCCTCAATGTGCTGTCGCGTGTCGAGGGCCTGCGCGTGGCCTCGCGCACCTCGTCGTTCGCCCTGCGCGCGCAGTCGCACAGCGCCCGCGAAATCGGCGCGCAACTCGGCGTCGCGCACGTGCTCGATGGCGCGCTGCGACGCCAGGGCGACCAGGTGCGCATCAGCCTGCAACTGATCGACGCCGCCAGCGACCAGCCGATCTGGAGCGGCAGCTTCGATCGCGAGCTCACCGACATCTTCGCCTTGCAGGAGGACGTCGCGCAGGCGGTGGCCGATGCCCTGGCCGAACCGCTGGGCGTGCAAACGGTGCGCGTGCGCCGCGCCACCGATGATCTCGAAGCCTATGGCCTTTACTTGCGCGGGCGGCAGTTGTTCACCCAGCGCGGCGCCAATCTCGAACCGGCGCGACAGTTGCTCGAGCAGGCCGTCGCGCGCGATGCGCAGTTCGGCGAGGCCTGGGCCGCACTCGCGGCCACGCTGTACGTGATGCCCTCGTACTATCCGGACGATGCCGGCGAGCTGTACCGGCAATCGGCGCAGGCGGCGGATCGCGCTTTGCAGCTGCTGCCCGATCTTGCCGATGCGCTGGCGGTGCGCGCGCGCCTCGCCGCCGATGCTGGCCAGCGCATCGAAGCGCGGCAGCTGATCGAGCGTGCGCTGGCGCTGGAGCCCAACAACGCCAACAGCTGGACCTGGCACGGCCTTGGCCATCTCGAAGCCGGGCATATCGCTGCCGCCGCCGAGGCCTTTGCGCGCAGCCATCGGCTCGATCCGCTCAGCGGCATCCACGTCGGCTGGCTGGGCGCGACCGACCTGATCCGCGGTCGCTTCGACGTCGCCCGCGGACATCTGCAGCGCGCACACGCCTTGGGCTGGCGCGGCCCGGCCAGCGCCTGGCTGCTCAAGCTGGCACTGCAGGGCAACGATCGCGACGAGATCGCACGGCGCTACCAGGACTGGCTGCGCGATGACGGCCGCATCCCCGACTCGACGCGCGCGATTCACGCTGCGGTCGCCGATGCCATCGCCAACCCGGGCCAGCGCGCAGGCGCCGAGGCGCGACTGCGGCAGGCGGTGGCGACGCATCCCGCCTACGACTGGACCACGCTGATGCTGTTCGCCGGCCTCACCGATGCCGCCATCGAGGAGGCGCTGCGCACCAAGCCGGCCTCGGGCCAACTGCTGTGGATGATGATCTGGTCGGCGGTCGATGCGCCGTTCCGCGCCCACCCGCGCTTTGCCGAGTTGGCCGACCGCCATGGCCTGCCTGCGTATTGGAAAGAACAGGGGCCGCCGGATGGCTGCCGCTGGCTCGATCCGCCGGGTCGAGGCCTGGAGTGCGAGCGATGAGCGAACACGATCACCGCCAGACAGCCAAGGCCGGCGGCCTGTACGCCGAGCTCAAGCGTCGCAACGTGTTCCGCGTCGCCGCCGCCTACATCGTGATCGGCTGGCTCAGCCTGCAGGTCGCCGATGTGGTGCTGGGTTTCACCGGGGCGCCGGACTGGGTCGGCAAGACCTTGATCGCGCTGCTGCTGCTGGGCTTCGTACCGGCGCTGGGGCTGGCCTGGGTGTTCGAGGTCGATCGCAACGGCGTGCATCTCGACCACGGCGACGCGCACGCCGCCGATCCCGCCACGCATGGCAACCGGCTCGACACGCTTACGCTGATCGCGGTATTCGGCGTGGTGCTGCTGATGGCCTGGCAGCATCTCGGGCCCGGCTTCCCGCGCGAGCGCAAGCGGCCGAGTGCATCCAGCGAGGCAGCGCCAGCGGCGGCGGACGCCGCGGACAGCGCGTCGTCGTCCTTGCAACCCATGCCCGGCTCGATCGCGGTGCTGCCTTTCACCAACCGCAGCGCCGAGCCCGACACCGCCTTCTTCGTCGATGGCGTGCACGACGACCTGCTGACCGAGCTGTCGCGCAATGCCGCGCTGACGGTGATCTCGCGCACCTCGATGCTGGAGTACCGCGACACCACCAAGAACCTGCGCCAGATCGGCGAGGAGCTCGGCGTCGCGCATGTACTCGAAGGCGCCGTGCAACGCGCCGGCCAGCGCGTGCGCATCAACGCGCAGCTGATCGATGCGCGCAGCGACAAGCATCTGTGGGCCGAGACCTTTGATCGCGAGTTGACGCCCGAGAGCATCTTCGAGATCCAGAGCGAGATCGCCGGCGCGATTGCCACCGCCCTCAACCGGAAGCTCGGTGTGGCGATGGCGGCCAATGCCGCGCCGGCTGGCGAGGCGCCCACGCGCAATGCGGCGGCCTACGAGTTCTATCTGCGCGCCCGGGCCGATCGCGACAACTGGGCGCAGGAAGCGATCGAGGCGCGCATCGCCCTGTACCAGCAGGCGGTGGACGCCGATCCGCAGTTCGCCCTGGCGATGGCCGAGCTCGGCCGCGAGTACGCCAACCGCTTCTGGTACCAGACCCGGAGTGACGAAGACCGCGTGGCCAGCCGGCAGTGGATCGATCGCGCATTGACCCTGCGTCCGGATGACCCGCAGATACGTCTGGCACTGGCCGAGCACTACTACCGCGCCGAGCTGGATTGGGCCTCGGCACTGGCCGAGCTCGACCGTGCCGAGCAGGGTTTGCCTGGCAGCGCCGAACTGATGGCGCTACGCGGCTATATCCATCGCCGCGCCGGCAACGCCGAAGCGTCGCTGGCGGCACTGCTGCGCTCGGCGAGGCTCGACCCGCGCTCCTGGGTTACGGCCCAGACGCTGTGCGAGCTGTACTTGTTGCTGGGTCGGGTCGAGGAGGCGCGTCACTGGGCGACGATCGTGCGCGACTTGCCGCAGGTGCCGGAAGCCTATCGCCGCGCATTCCTGGAGAATCTGCTCTCGGCCCGGACCGGCGACGCGGCGCCGCTGCTCGCCGAAGTCGATCGCCTGCGCGCACTGACATTGCCGACAACGTCCGAGGAAGTCTCGACCGTCTTCGGCCTTGAAGGTGCGTACCGCGCCCGCGACTGGACGCGCATGGACGCCTACATGGCCAGCGCCAAGAGTGAGCAGTTCGAGACCCAGTTCCGCTTGCATACCCTCGCCGATTTGCGCGCGCGCAAGGCGCGTGCACAGGGCGACGCGCAGGCCACTCGGCGCCATGCCGAGCAGGCAGTGACGCAGATCGAGGCTCGGCTTGCGAACGGGCTCGACGACTACCGTGCTTGGATGGCGCTGGCCAGGGTCAAAGCCCTCCTCGGCGATGCGCAGGCGGCGCGCGCGGCGATCACAAAGGCGCAGGCGCACCCCACGCTCACGCGAGACACACTGATCCACTCCGAGGTCATGCGCGAGGTCGCACTGGTGCTGGCGATATTCGCCGACAGCGAGGAAGTGGCCGCCGCGCTGGATGCCTATCTGGCACTACCCCTGCGCTATTGGAGTTATGCCGGCCTGATCGTGCTTCCGGAGTTTGACCGCCACCGCGAGCACCCGGCGATGCGGGCGCTGTCACGCAAGTACGCCGACGAGAGTGCTGCGCCATGAGCCTCCTCGCCGAACTCCGCCGCCGAAACGTGATCCGGGTCGCCGGCCTGTACGTGGTCAGCGCCTGGCTGCTGCTGCAGGTAGCCGAGACCCTGCTGCCGATTTTCGATACGCCGGGCTGGGTGCTGAAGGCCTTGGTGGTGATGCTGGGCGTCGGCTTCGTGCCGGCACTGGTATTCAGCTGGGCCTTCGAGCTGACGCCGGAGGGCCTCAAACGCGAGCGCGACATAGACCGCTCGCAGAGCATCGTCGACCAGACCGCGCGCAAGCTCGACATCGCGGTGATCGCGTTGCTGCTGCTGATCGGCGCGCTGATCCTGTGGGGGCCGGATCGGAAAGTGGGGTCAGACTCGACTTTCACGTCCACCCCGGAGGCAAACGGAATATCACCCCGTTCGAAAGTCGACTCTGACCCCACTTTCACGCGCGAGATCAGCGAGCGCTCGGTCGCCGTTCTGCCCTTCGTCAACATGAGCAACGATCCCGACCAGGAGTATTTCTCCGACGGCATTTCCGAAGAGCTGCTCAATCGCCTCGCGAAGGTTCCAGATCTGCAGGTGGCCGCGCGCACTTCGTCCTTCCAGTTCAAGGGAAAGAACCCCGACGTCGGCGATATCGGCCGGCAGCTGCGCGTAGCCCACGTCCTGGAAGGCTCGGTGCGGAAGTCCGGTATCCGCCTGCGCATCACCGCGCAGCTGATCGACAGCCGCAGCGGCTACCACCTGTGGTCGGACGTCTACGAGCGCGAAGCCACCGACGTGTTCCGTGTGCAGGACGAGATTGCCAGCGAGATCGCGCAGCAACTGCAAGCCACGCTCGCCGCTCAAGGCGCTCCGACTGAAGTGGCCGCGCAGGTTGATCCGGCCGCCTTCGACGATTACCTGCTCGCGCGCAGCTATGTCGCCAAGCGCTGGAAGGAGAACCTGGTGCTGGCCACCGAGGCCTTCGATCGCGCCATCGCCAAGGACCCGGATTTCGCCGCAGCACACTCGGGGCGGGCCTTCGCGCAGCTGCTGATGCCGATGTGGGGTAGTGGCGAATCCACCCGCTATCTGCGCGAGGCCAAAGCGTCCGCGGAGCGCGCGCTGGCACTGGCCCCGGAGAACGCCGAGGCATGGATGGTGCGCGGCATGGTTGCCAGCTTCAGCTACCGCGCCAGCGATGCACACAGTGACCTCAAGCGCGCCCTGGCGTTGGCGCCGAACAGCGTCGACATCCTCAACCTCTACGGGGATCTGCTGACCTTCGCCGGCGCGTTGGGCGAGGCCGAGCGAGTCAAGCGCGCGGCGATGCTGCGCGATCCGCTGGCGATGGTGCATCCGATGAATCTCGCCGACATCATGCTGGCGCAGGGACGCACCCGCGAAGGCCTGCAGTTCGCCGAGCAGGCGAAGGCGCTGGGCGCCAGCAACTTCGCGATCGATCGCATCGTGATTGCCCATACCCATCTCGGCCAGCCTGACGAGGCATCGGCGGCGGCCGAGGAAGGCTGCGCCATCGATGCCCCGCGCGACCGCAGCTGCTCGCTCAACCGCGCGCTCGCCCTGGTCGCCCAGGGAAAGAGCGATCAAGCCACCGCGCTGCTTGAGGAGTCGATCGAGCGCAAGCTGCAGGGCGGCCTCGCCGAGGATGACGTCGCCCTCGAAGTCGCGCCCTGGGGCTTCGTCCAGACCGGCGATATCGCCCTGGCCACGCGCCTGCAGCGCCGCTGTGTCGAACGCAGCTGCTGGTTCGTGACCACCGCCCTGATCGGCACCCGCCATGGCATCGCCCTGCCCGAGGAGATCAGCAGCGATCCCGACTGGCTCGCAGTCTGGGCCGACCCGCGCATCACCGATGTGATGCAGGACTTCCGCCGCAACGTGCTCGCCTGGCGGGCGGAGCAACAGCCATGACCGAGCGAAGCGAAGGCGCAGCCGACAAAGTCGGCGTTGCAGCGGAGCGGCCGAGTTTTTTCGCCGAACTGCGCCGCCGCAACGTGATCCGCATGGCCGGCCTGTATCTGGTCGGCGCCTGGCTGCTGATCCAGATCGCCGAAACCCTGCTGCCGATCTTCGACACGCCGGGCTGGGTGCTCAAGGCGCTGGTGCTGCTGGTCGCGCTCGGCTTCATTCCGGCGCTGCTGATGAGCTGGGTGTTCGAGTTGACGCCCGAGGGGCTCAAGCGCGATGCCGGCGCCGATCACGCGCAGGCCCACGCGACGCGCACCGCGAAACGGATGGACATGCTGACGCTCGCCGCGGTGGCGCTGTTGCTGCTGGCGATCGCCGCTGACCGCTTCTGGCCACACACGGCAGGCGGCGAGGCAGCCGCGCCCGCGTCGGCAGCGGACATGAGCGCGCCTGCCGATACGGCTGCGCGACCCGCAAAGGTCACGCAGCCGGACACGATCACTGCGGATGCCCGCCCCGCCATCGCCGTGCTGCCGTTCGCCGACATGAGCCGCGACCAGGATCAGGAGTATTTTTCCGATGGCCTGTCCGAAGAGCTGCTCAACTTGTTGGCGCAACTGCCGCAGCTGCGGGTGATCGCACGCACCTCGTCGTTCTCGTTCAAGGGCAAGGATGTCGATATCGCCACCATCGCCGACGCGCTCGATGTCGACACCGTGCTCGAAGGCAGCGTGCGCAAATCGGGCAACAGACTGCGCGTCACCGCGCAGCTGATCCGCGCGTCGGATGCTTCGCATCTGTGGTCGCAGACTTTCGATCGCGAGTTGACCGACGTCTTTGCTGTGCAGGACGAGATCGCCCGCGCGGTGGTCGACGCGCTGAAACTGCAGTTGCTGCCGGCGCAGCCGGTGGCGCATGCCTCGCGCAGCGACGACCCGGAAGCGCACCGCCTGTACCTGCTAGGCCGGCAGCACTTCCGCCGCTCTGAACTCAAGGAGGCCGCCGCGGCATTCCGCGAGGCGATCGCGCGCGACGCCAACTACGCCGCGGCCTACGCCTCGCTGTCGATGGTCGAACTGTTCGAAGCCGATGGCATCGGCGACAACGCGGGGAAGCTGCGCTCGCTGGAGCAGGCGAACAAGGCGATCATGCTGGCCCCGGAGTCGCCGGAGGGTTATCTCGCCCGCGCCGTCAACCGCTTGAGCTTCCAGCGCGACTGGAGCGGTGCACTGTCCGACTACCAGCACGCGATGACGCTCAATGCCGGCAGCAGCCAGGTACAGGGCAACTACGGGCGCGCCCTGCTCGCGTTCGGCCGTATTCCGGAGGCGGTGGCCACCTTGCGACGCACCGCCGAACTCGATCCGCTTTCGGCCCAAGCCTGGGCACAGCTGGGTCGCGCGCTCAGCGCGGCCGGCGATTACGCGCAGGCCGAACAGGCCCTGCAACGCTCGATCAGCCTGGTGCCTGACGCCGACTACGCGCTGTTCCATCTGGGTGTCAGCCAGCTGCTGCAAGGTCGTGCGCAGAACGCGCTGGACACATTCTCGCGTGCTAGTCGTACACCTGACGGCAGCCGTTGCACCGCGGGCACCGTGATGGCGCTCTACTCGCTGGGCGACACCGGTCGTGCCGACCAGATACTGGATGCATATATCGACCAACACGCCGCCAGCGGCGCTTACCAGATCGCCGAGGCCTACGCCTGGCAGGGTGATCGCGACCAGGCCTTCGCCTGGCTGCAACGCGCACGCGAGCACAACGATGGCGGGCTGGCCTTCCTCAAGTCCGATCCGCTGATGGCATCGCTGAAGTCCGACCCGCGCTTTGCCGCGTTCCAGCGCGAACTGGGTCTGCCGGAGTAGGCCATGAGCTTCGTCGCCGAACTGCGCCGCCGCAACGTCATCCGCGTCGCCGGGCTGTACGTGGTCAGCGCCTGGTTGCTGATCCAGATCGCCGAGACCCTGCTGCCGATCTTCGATACCCCGGGCTGGGTGCTGAAGGCGCTGGTGGTGCTGCTGGCGATCGGCTTTCTGCCGGCGCTGGTGTTTTCCTGGGTGTTCGAGTTGACGCCGGAAGGACTCAAACGCGAGCACGAGATCGATCGATCGCAAAGCACTGTCGATGTCACCGCGCGCAAACTGGATATCGCGGTGATCGTGCTGCTGCTCGGCATCGGCGCGCTGATGCTGTGGCGGCCGGGCGGGTCGCCCACCGACACGACGCCCAACAAGGCCGTGCACAGCCCGTCCGAGGCGCGCGCGGCGCGCTCGATCGCCGTGCTGGCTTTCGAGGACCTCAGCGCCGAGGGCGACCAGGCCTATTTCGCCGAGGGCGTGTCGGAAGAGCTGCTCAATCTGCTCGCGCGGATCGACAACTTCAAGGTCGCCGCGCGCACTTCGTCGTTCAAGTTCAAGGGCCAGAAGGTCGACATTGGCGAGATCGGTCGCGCGCTGAACGTCGAGACCGTGCTCGAAGGCTCGGTGCGCAAGTCCGGCAACCAGGTCCGGGTCACCGCACAGCTGATCAATGTCGCCGATGGCTTCCATCTGTGGTCGGCCAGCTACGACCGCGAGCTGGAAAACATCTTCGCAGTGCAGGACGAAATCGCCGCCGCCATCGTGCAGGCGCTGAAACTGAAACTCGATCTGGGTAGTGCCACGGTGGGCCGCACGCAGAACACCAAGGCCTACGACCACTACCTGCGCGGCCGCCAGCTGACCCGCGTGCCGACGCGGTCGGGCTTGCTGCGCGCGGTCGAGCAGTACGAGCAAGCCGTCGCGCTCGACCCCGACTTCGCCGCCGCCTACGCCGGCATCGCCGATGCCTGGGTCTGGCTGGAGGACTACGGTGGCGTGAAGTCGAGCGAATCGTTCCCGCGTGCCGAACAGGCGGCGAAACGCGCACTGCAGATCGACCCGGAATCGGCCGAAGCGCATGCGGCGATGGCCTTCGTGCTCGATCGCTACCACGACGATTCGGTGGGTGCGCGTGCCGCCTTCGAGCGCACCCTGCAGCTCAATCCCAACTACGTCACCGCCTACAACCTTTACAGCGACACACTGTACGACCTCGGCGAGTACGAGCAGGCGCTCGAGATCCGGCGCAAGGCGGTTGCGCTCGACCCGCTGTCGGTGTTTTTCCGGTCGCGACTGGCCAACACGCTGAGCAGTTTGCGGCGAGGTGACGAGGCGCGTTCCATTCTCGATCAGCTGTTCGACGAGTTTCCCGACAACGACTTTGCCCACGAGGAGATGGGCAATCTCGAGGCGGTGCAGGGGCAGTTCGCGGAAGCGTTCCGGCACTACCGGTTTTTGCATGACGCGCGACCCGGAGATCCGTTCGCTGCTGCGCAGTTGGCCCGATTGGCTGTGCAATTCGAAGATCGCGCGCTGCAGCAGGCCTGGGTGGCCGCCGCCCGCGCGCGTGGCGAAGACAATCGCTGGGAGCTGCTCGCGCGCACCTGGCTCGGCTTCGCCCAGGGCGATTGGCGGGACCTCGATGCCGTGGCCGCGCTGCATGCCGGCTATCGCGGTGCGCAGCTGCGCGGCGCCATTGCCGCGCGACGCGGGCAGTGGCCGGAAGCGCGTCAGCACCTGCTCGAAGCGATCGAACTGGCCAAGGCCAAGTCCGGTGATCTCGATTACCGGCTGGCGTCGGTCGCGCTGATCGATCTGGCCTGGGTCGAGCGCGAGCTTGGTCTCGACGATTGGCAAGCGCGGCTGACGCCGGTGCACACGACGCTGGCGAAGTATCAGGAATCCGGCATCTCCGACCTCAACCAGTTCGACGCCGCCGACTACAACCGCGCCCGCCTGGAAGCCCTGATGGGCCGTCGCGAGGCAGCGCTGGCAGCCTTGCGCGACAGTTCGCAAAGCCGAGTCTCACCCGAATTCCTGAAGCATGACCCGGTGTTTGCCGCCTGGCGCGATGATCCCGATTTCCTGAAATTCGTGGCCGATATGCGGGCCCATGCCGCGGCCGAGCGTGCCAAGCTCGAGGGCGTTGCGCTGCTGCCATGAGCCTGATCTGCCGCCGCGACGTGACACGCAGCACTACCGCCCGTCGCCCGCGAAAGGCGTACACGCCGATGCTGGCCACGCCGATACTTGCCCTTTTGTTGCTGGCACTGGCGAGTGCATCGCAGGCGTGGGCGGCGGAACTGGCCACGCCGCGAACCATCGTGGTCGATGGCAAACAGCGCAAGTTCAATGTGTTCGCCCCACCGGGCGCGAAGCGGGCGGCACTGATCATCACGCTGCATGGTCACGGTCAATCGGCGCGACAGATGGAGGCGCTGACTGGCTGGAACGTCGTCGCCGCCGAGCACGGCGCGGTCGTGGTCTATCCCTTGGCTCGCGGCGCGCGTTGGCGGATCTTCGGCGCATCCAGCCCCGACGTGGACTTCCTGCTGGCGTTGATCGACCAGTTGGCGAGCGAAGGCCTGGTCGACCCCGCCCGGGTCTTCGTCAATGGCTACTCCGGCGGCGCGCAGATGAGTTGGCGCTTTGCCTGCCAGGTACC
>DASUOA010000337.1:0-13422 GCA_036276895.1 Arenimonas sp.
GTTCGACGACCGCCTGCAGAAGCACGCCGTCGATCTGCTGGGGATGGAAGTCGAGCTGCGCCGCGCGCTGGCGGAAAACGAGTTCCTGCCCTTCTTCCAGCCGATCGTGCGGTTGGACAGCGGCGAGATCGCCGGCTTCGAAGCGCTGCTGCGCTGGCAGCATCCGCAGCGTGGTCTGATCGCGCCGGGCGAGTTTATCGGCATCGCCGAAGAGCTCGGGCGGATCGAGGCGATCGATTGGCGCATGTTCGAACTCAGCTGCGCGCAGGCGGTGGAGCTGACCCGCGACGGCCGCTACCTCAGCATCAACGTCTCACCGCGGCATTTCCGCCGCCCCGATTTCTATGCGCGCCTGAGCGAGATGCTGCAGCGCTCGGGGCTCGGCAATGCGCACCTGCTGATCGAAGTCACCGAGGGCTCCCTGCTCGACCAACCCGAGCACGTGCGCGAAGTGCTGGAACAGATGCGCGTCGATGGCATCGCCTCGGCGCTGGACGATTTCGGCACCGGCTATTCGTCGCTCAGCTACCTGCACACCTTCCCGCTGCGCTTGTTGAAGATCGATCGCAGCTTCGTCAACGACCTCGGTCCGGACGGCAAGGGCAAGTCGGCCACGGTGGTCGCTGCGGTGCTGGAGCTGGCACGCGCGCTGGGCATGGAGGTGGTGGCCGAAGGCATCGAGACCGAAGGCCAACGCGACGCGCTGTTCGCGATGGGCTGCCGACTGGGGCAGGGCTATCTGCTGGGGCGGCCGGCGCCTTTGCAGCATTGGCTGGCGCTGCGCAGCGAGGCCGCGACCCCGTAGCGGGGTGGGCGCGGGTAGCCGCGCAGCCGCAGCCCAAGCGGCCGCTGTCTGAGCGACTGAAAGGAGCGAGTTCGGCCGCGCCGGGGGCGGCGGAGCGGCTACCCGCGCCGCGCCAGCCGCATCACCTCAACTACGCCGCGGCCAAGCCGCCAGAAATGCCCCAATCGCACCCAATCCGGAAAGCCACACCGCCACCGCCACACCCAGCAAGCGCGGCCCACCCGCTTCGAGACCGAACAACACCGCCGCGGTGACCAGAAGACCCACGCCGAGAATGGCGTACACCGTCTGCCGCTGCCCGTCGCGTGAGATGCGCGCCAACGTGGCCAGATCCTCCGAGCGCATGTTCAGCGTCTGCCCACCGGCCACCTGCATCGCCAACCAGTCGTGCAGCAGCCGCGGCATGTCCGGTGCGCGGGTGATCAGCTCCGGCAGGCGCTTGCGGAACTCGGCACGCAGCGTCTTCGGGCTGTAACGCTCGCGCAGGATGCGTTCGAGCACCGGATGCGCGATCTGCCAGATGTCGAGCTTGGGATCGAGCAGCCGCGCCACGCCTTCGATGTTGAGCAAGGTCTTCTGCAACAGGATCAGCTGCGGCTGCAGCGTCAGCTCGTAGCGTTGCGCGGTCTTGAACAACTTCGCCAGCACCTCGGCCAACGAGATCTCCGACAGCGGCCGCGTGAAGTACGGCTCGCAGACGCCGCGCACCGCCGCTTCGAGCTCATCGACGCGGATATGCGATGGCATCCAGCCCGCCTCCAGATGCAATTCGGCGATACGCCGGTAATCGCGCTGGAAGATCGCCATGAAATTCTCGGCGAGGTAGTACTGGTCGCGCGCCGGCAACTGCCCGACGATGCCGAAGTCGATGGCGATGAAACGCGGATCGTCCGGACGCGTCGCATCGACCCAGATGTTGCCCGCGTGCGCATCGGCATGGAAGAAGTTGTCGCGGAACACCTGGGTGTAGAACACCCGCACGCCCTTGGCGGCGAGCAGCGCGCGGTCGATGCCGGCGGCTTCGATCGCTTTGATGTCGTCGGAGGGAATACCGCGCACGCGCTCCAGCGTCAGCACCGACTCCTGGCTGTGGCTCCAGAACACTTCCGGCACATAGAGATCATTGCTGTCGTTCCAGATGCGGCGCATCAGACTGGCGTTGGCACCTTCGCGCTGCAGATCGAGCTCGGCATGCAGCGTGCTCTCGATCTCGGCCACAACCGCCTGGGCGCGGATCTTGTCGGCGCGCGGATGATGACGGTCGGCGATGCCCGCGAGCATTCGCAGCAGCGCGAGATCGGCATCGATCTGCGCACGCACGCCGGGGCGCAACACCTTGACCACCACCTCGCGGCCCGGCTCGCCGTCTTCGCCGTGCAGGCGCGCCGCATGCACCTGCGCCACCGAGGCCGAAGCCAAGGGTTGCGGATCGAACTCGGCGAACAGTCCAGCAATAGGTTTGCCGAGTGCCGCTTCGATCTGCGCAATCGCCTGCTCGCCGGGAAACGGCGCGACGCGATCCTGCAACTGCGCCAGCTCGTCGGCGATGTCCGGCGGCAGCAGGTCGCGCCGGGTCGACAGCACCTGGCCGAACTTGACGAAGATCGGCCCGAGTTCCTGCAGCGCCAAGCGCAAGCGCTGGCCGCGCGGCGTGCTGGCTTCATCGAGGCGCGGGGTGACTGGCTTGAGCAGCCACAGCCAGGGGCCGACGGCGCTGTCTTCGAGCAGGGCGTCGAGGCGATGCTTGAGCAGCACGCGGGCGATGCGCGCGGCCCGCAGCGCCGCCCTCATGGGCGCGGCTCCGCCAGACGCGACAGCCGCACCGCGAGTCGCTCGACATCGTCGCGCAGCGCGTCGACATCATCGTGGAAGGCGGCGAGCTCGGCCTTGCCGACCAGATCGCGGCTCTCTTCGGTCAGGTAGTCGACGGCGTCGCGCGAAAAGCTTTTCGCGAACGTGCCGCCGGCCGCGAACGCCTCGCGCAGCGCCTTGGCGATCTGCGGCCCGAGGACCGGACCGAACACCTCGGCGAAGGGCTGGCCCCAATCCGGATCGAAGTTGGCGGCGAGTTTCTGCAGCGTGCGCGCCAGCTCGGCATCGCCATTGATGCGCATCTTGCCCACTGGCGCCGCATCGCTGGCGCGCAGGAAGGGTAGCTGCGACAGCACGCCGGACAGCGTGGCACGGATACCGAGATCGGGCTCGTCACCCTCGACCTTGCCGACGGCAAGCGCGTCGCCGACGACGCGGATTTCCAGCGCCAGCGGTGGCGCTTCGAGCGCGAGCTGGATGCGACGACCATCGAGGCGCTTCAGCGCTGCGCCGGTATCGGGATCAAGCGCGAGCAGGCGATTGAGCGCCGACTGCAGGGCGCGGCCGGCCAGCGGCTTGAAGGCATCGAAGGGCGAGGGCGCGTTCATCGCGCGCATTCTAGCCTGCGCGGGTGTGGCCCGGACTCAACCTGACTGCGTCTGCCACCAGTGGCGCAGGCGCTGCAGGCCTTCGGCGGTGGACACCTGCGGCGCGTAGCCGAAGTCGCGCTGCGCCGCCGAGATGTCGTACCAGTGCGGCGTCGACAGCTGTTCGGCAAGAAAACGCGTCATCGGCGGCTCGCCCGCCAGTTGCAGGCCGCGCCAGAACACCTCCAGCACCGCGCCGGCGGCGTAGGCAACGCCGTAGGGAATGGCCTTCTGTACCGGCGGCTCGCCGGCGCAGGCCAGCAGCGAGTTGACGATCTCGCGCACCGGCCGCGGCTCGCCGTTGGAAATGAAATAGGCCTTGCCGGCGCAGGCGGCACCGGGGCGCAGCGCGTCGAAGGCGAGCAGATGCGCCAGCACCGCGTTGTCGCGATAGGTCGTATCCATGCGGTTGTGGCCGCCGTCGATGAAACGTAAACGACCCTTGCGTGCGCGCTCGACTAACCGCGGCAGCAACTGCGTATCGCCCGGGCCCCAGATCAGCCGTGGTCGCAGCGATACCGTCGACAGCTGCGCATCGTTGGCAGCGATCACCGCCTTCTCGGCGATCAGCTTGGTCGCCGGATATGGCGCCTTGAAGCCGCTGCCGTAGGGCGTGCTGAGCTCGTTGCCGCCTTCGACCGCGTGGCGGCCGCTGTGGGTTACGCTCGGCGTCGAGGTGTAGACGAGACGGGCGATGCCGTGTGCACGGCAGGCATCGAGCACGTTCTGGGTACCGCGCACGTTGGCATCGAAGTAGCTCTGATAGCTGCCCCAGGCGCCGGCCTTGGCGGCGTTGTGGAAGATCGCCTGCTGCCCCGCGAATGCGGCGCGCACCGCCTCGGCGTCGGCGAGGTCGCCGCGGATCTGGCGCACACCCATGGCATCGAGCTCCGGCGAGTGGCTGCGCTGGAAACTGCTGACCTCATAACCGCGCTCGACCAGCGCCGCGCACAGACCTTGGCCTAGAAAGCCGGCGCCGCCGGTGACCAGAACTTTCATACCCGTTCTCCCAGCTGTTTGGCGGCCCAGCGCGCCAGCTGCTCGCGGCCGATCTTGGCGTTGTGGCGAATGTCGACCGGAAAACGCGGATGCACCAGGAAGGTATCGATGCGCGCGGTGTGCACGAAGCCCTGCCCGCGTTCGCGCAGCTCGTCGATCACCCGCGCATGCTGTGACGGCGGCACCGCATACGGAAACTCGACGCAGACCACCGGCCTTTGCCGGCCCGGCGCGCCGATGCCGACCAGTGCCGTGCGCAACACCTTGGGATGCGCGTTGAACACCGGCTCGACCTGCTCGGTGAAAAGGGTGCCCTCGGGCGTGCGCACGCGCTGCGATTTGCGGCCGCAGAACCACAGCCGGCCCTGCTCATCGAACCAGCCGACATCGCCCATGCGGTGCACGATGCGCTCGGAACCATCGGCCAGGCGTTCGCGGATCTTGCCGAGTCGCGTCGCTTCCGGGCGACGAAAGTATTCGTCGGTCGCGCTCGGCCCGGCGACGGTGATCTCGCCGATGCCATGGCCGTGCAGCAGCAGCTCGTCGTTCCACTCGGCAATTCCGTCATCACTGATGGCGATGATGCGCACCACGTTCGCCGCCACCGGACGGCCCACGCAGGTGCCGGCGCCGCGCTCGCTCATCTCGCGCGTCGATTCCAGCTCGCGCCCTTCGATCACCGCCACCGGCAGGCATTCGGTGGCGCCATAGGGCGTCCAGAACTGCGCGTCGGCGGGCAGCAGCTGGCGCAGTCGCGCGACGACGGCAGCCGGCACCGGCGCGCCGGCCGAGGTGACGCGGCGCAGGCCCGGCAAGGGCTTGCCGTAGTCGGCAAGCACCCGCATCAACGCCGGCGAACCGAACAGCTGGTCGACGGCGAAGCGTTCAATCGCATCGTGCAGTTTGCGCGGGTCTGCGTTCGCCGGCCGCGTCGGATCCATGTCGGGGATGATCGAGCTCAATCCCAGCGCCGGGTCGAACAGCGCGAACGGCGGGAAGGTCGGCAGATCGACGCCACCGGCGGGAATCGCGAAGGCCTCGCGCAGCATGTCGACCTGCGCGACGAAGTGCCGGTGCCGATAGACCACGCCCTTGGGCACCCCGGTCGAGCCGGAGGTGAACAGGATGGCGGCGATGTCGTTGCCATCGGTGCTTGCCAGCTGCGGGCCCGCGCCGCGGCCGGCGGCTTCGACCTCGACCAACGTCGCGCCACTCCAGAACCAGCGGCGACCGACGGTGATGTGGATGCGACTGCGGCCCCGCGCCCAGCCGAGCACGAGTCGCGCAGCATGCGCGAGTGGAATACCGATAAAGGCGTCGGGCTCGGCCTCGGCCAGGCACTGCTTGAGCGCGGATTTGCGGATGCCCGGGTCGATCAGCACCGGCACCGCGCCGGCCTTGAACAGTGCGAACATCAGCAGGAAGAACTCCGGCGACGGCCGCACCATCACCACCGTGCGGGTGCCGCGGACGATGCCCTGCTGTGCAAGGCCCGCCGCGATCGCATCGGAGCGCGCATCAAGCTCGCGATACGTGAGCGCCAGGTCGTACTTCGCCAGACCGGTGCCTGCGCGCGTACCCGGACAGCGCAGGGCGATGCGCTCCGGCGCTTCGGCGGCGCGCTTTACCAATGCAGCGGCGATATTGCAGGCGTCGGTCATCGCGGCATCCGGAAGCCGTACCGGCGTTAGCTCAGAGCGGATGGCGGTCGAGGAACTGGCGGATAGCCGGCACCAGCACGTCGGCCTTGTCTTCCAGCACGTAGTGACCGGCATCGTCGAACACGTGCTGCTCGGCCTGCGGCAAGGCGGCGGTGAAGCCGGCGAGGAAGTGCTGGTCGAACACGAAGTCCTTCAGGCCCCAGCCGAGGAAGGCCGGGCGGTCGGCGAACTCGCCGAGCTTCTTCGCCGCCGCATCGACCAGCGCCCAGGCGCGGTTGTGCTCGGACAACGGGATGTCCTGCACGAAGCGCAAGGTGGCGATGCGGTTGTCCCAGCTGTCGTAGGGCGCCGTGTAGGCGCTGCAGACGGCGGCGGGCATCGGCGTCTCGACGCCGTAGCGTGCGGCGCCGGCGGCAAAAGCGTTGAAGCCGCGGATCGCCAGCGCGCCGATGTTGTAGTTGCGGCCGAGCTTGAGCTGCCACGGCATCGGCTTGGATGCCGGCAGCGGGAAGGCCGCGGTGTTGAGGATCACCAGCCGCCGCACCAGCCCCGCATGCTTGAGCGCCCAGCCGAAGCCGATCATGCCACCCCAGTCGTGCACCGCCAGGGTGATGTCGCGGTTGATCCCGAGGTGTTCGAGCAGGCGCTTGAGGTCTTCGACGCGCGAGGCCAGGGTGTAGTCGTAATGCTTGTCGTCGGGCTTGTCCGAAAGGCCCATGCCGATGTGGTCGGGCACGATGCAGCGGTAGCGATCCGACAGGCCGAGCACCAGCTTGCGCCAGTAGTACGACCACGACGGATTGCCGTGCAGCATCAGCACGACTTCGCCATCCGCCGGGCCTTCGTCGAGGTAGCTCTGGCACAGGCCGTTCCAGTGCTTGTAGCACTTGGGCGTGAACGGATAGTCGGGGAAGGGGCCCTTGGCGAGGACCCGCGCCTGTTCGGCGCTCAGCTCGGTGCTCACCAGACCACTTCGGCCATCGAACAGTTCAGCCCCGAGCCGATGCCGAGCAGGGCGATGCGCTTGCCCTTCTTCAGCCGGCCCATTTCTTTCAGCTTGGACAACACGATCGGCACCGAGGCCGGGCCGATGTTGCCGTGCTTGTCGAAGATGGTCATGACCTTGTCGGGGTCGAGGCCGAAGGCCTTGATGAAGGCCTGGGTGTGCACCTGGCTGACCTGGTGGATGACGAATTCGTCGAGCTCGTCGACCACCCAGCCCAGCCCCTGGCGGGCGGCATTGAAGGTGAGCGTGGCGAGCTTAAGGCCTTCGATCAGCAGCATGCGGGTGTCGGTGACCATGCGGTCGAGGTTGCCGCGGCACAGGGTGTTCCACTGCGTCGCGGCGCGGGTGACGCCGCCCTTGTAGCGCGGCGCCTCCGGCGCCAGCTCGGCGCGCGCCAGCACCATCGCGGCGGCGCCACAGCCGAGCGTCAGCGTCGCCAGCTCGTTGCGGAACTGCTCTTCGGTGACGTCGGGCTGCGCCAGGCGCTGCATGGTCTTCTGGTAGGCGAGGTTGGCGGTCTCGCCGTCGACCACCAGGGCGTAGTCGATTTCGCCGCGCTCGATCATGCGGCCGGCGATGTCCATGCCGCTCAAGAAGGCGAGGCAGGCGTTGGCGATGTCGAAGTTCTGGCACAGCTCGGACAGGCCGAGATTGCCCGAGACGATCGAGGCGGTGGAGGGTTCGAGGAAGTCGCGGCTGACCGAGGTGTTAACCAGCAGTCCGATCCGCGAACGGTCGACGCCGGCGTCGAGCAGCGCCTTCTCGGCCGCCAGCGTCGCGGCATCGGAGGCCTGCACGCCGTCATCCCAGAGCTGACGGGAGATGATGCCGGCAATGTCCTGCAGCACGTCGGTCTTGATGCCTAGCCGGTCCATAGTCGGCCGCAGGCGTTCGTTGATCTCGGCCGAGGTCAACGTGTTCGGCGCGTCGATGTGCGCGAGGCCGGCGATGGCAACTTGCTGGAACAGCATGGCGGGTCAACCTGGGGGGAAACCCTCGCACGTTACCTTCTTCGCGGATCGGACTCAAGCAAGCGCGGACGCGGCGCCGGCGCTGCTGCGATGTTCGCGAGCAATCGCCGCAGATCGCCGGCTTTTACCGGAACTTGCGCCGAATGCCAGCGATCCACCATTCAGTCCTCGATGGGGAAGGTCTGCGCTTCGCCTTCCGGCACCCGCTCGATCGGCTGGGCGCGGCTGTCGCCGATCGCCGTCGAACCGCAGCGGAACACCGCGAAGCGCTGCTCGCCATCGACCGGCGCGCCGCGCGCCTGCACGGTATCGCCGCCGAGACTGGGCGCCTCGTTGCGCGCCAGCGTCTCGAGTTCGTCCAGCACCTTGATGTCGTTGCGCTCGTAGAAGCCGACCTTGTGCCGCACCGACACCGCGACTTCACCGCGCTTCTCGCACACGACCAGATTGGCGCCGGTGCCGGCGACGCGCACGGCATTGCCGGCCGGCTCCATCTTGACCCAGGTGCAGGCGGACAGGGCGACGAGCAGGGTTGCAGCGAGGATCAGGCGCATGGTGGCTCCGGTAGCGTGGGAAGGGCGTTGACGCGGGCGATTGTCGCCGCGCCGGCGCTTAATCCTGCCTGAGTCGTGACGGTGCGTTCACCTGCGGCCGGGTTAGCCTGCCGGCATGACCGCTCTACTTTGGCGATGGCCCTGGCTGCTGCTACTGCTCGGCGCGAGCGCGCAGGCGGCCGAGCTGCGACTGGAGCGCGGCGAGGCACGCGACCCCGACAGCGGCGAGCTGTTGTACATCGAACAGCACCTGTTGCGTCTCGACGCCGGCTCGCCGATGCAGCGTCTGGTGCTCTATCGCTGCCCGGACGGCACGGCGTTCGCGCGCAAGACTGTTGATTACCGGCAGTCACGGCAGGCGCCGGAGTTCAGCTTCGAAGACGTGCGCATCGGATACCGCGAAGGCCTGCGCCGGTCTCCGGAGCCGGAACTGTGGTTCGCCGACCGCGCCCCGCCGCGACGCACGCCGATCAACGACGCCGCCTTGGTCGCGGACGCAGGCTTTGACGAGTTCGTCCGCTTGAACTGGCCGGCCTTGCTGGCGGGCGATGCGCTGCGCTTCGCATTCGCCGTGCCGGCTCGACAGCGTAGCTACGGCTTCGCGTTGCGGCGTGTCGGCGACCGCGTGATCGGTGACGCCCCGGCGGCGCATCTGCGCCTGCAGTTCGATGGCTGGCTCGGGCGCTGGCTGCCGAGCGTCGACCTTTTCTACAGCCACCAGTCCCGGCGCCTGCTGCGCTTCGAAGGCCTGAGCAACCTGCGCAGCGATGCCGGCGACCGGCAGTTGCGCGCCCGCATCGATTTCCCGCATCCGGCGCAACCGGTGTCCGCCGACGCCTGGCAGTCCGCCGTCGACGAACCACTGCGCAGCTGCCGGATGCAGGACCCGCCGCCGGCATAATGCCGGCCATGCTCGATGTCATCCTGTACCAGCCGGAGATTCCACCGAACACCGGCAACATCATCCGCCTCTGCGCCAACACCGGCGCCCGCCTGCACCTGATCGAGCCCTTGGGTTTCGAACTCGACGACGCGCGACTGCGCCGTGCCGGCCTCGATTACCACGAATACGCGGCACTGACCCGGCACGGTTCGCTGGAGGACTGCATGCAAGCCCTCGGGCAGCCGCGGCTGTTCGCGTTCAGTGCGCGCAACAGCAGCCGCTTCGATCGCGTCGAGTACCGCGAGAACGACGCGCTGCTGTTCGGCCCCGAGACGCGCGGGCTACCCGATTCGGTGCTGGCAACGCTGCCCGACGGGCAACGCCTGCGGCTGCCGATGCGCGCTGGCCAACGCAGCCTGAACCTGTCCAATGCCGTCGCGGTCACCGTGTTCGAGGCTTGGCGACAACTGGACTATGCCGGCGCTGCCGACCCATGACCGATGGCAGGGGCAGGGGCGAAAACGCGCGCCGTTAATCGCGCGTTGGGGAGCGCTGTCGATACTGCGCAGGCCTCACGGCAAACCCCACAAGAAAAAGGATTTCCCTACATGACCCGTTCCCTGATTGCCCTGGCCCTGGCGGCTGCCTTCTCGATGTCGGCCAATGCGTCCGACATCAGCTACACCTACGCCGAGGGCGGCTACGTCAATTTCGATGGCGACCACGACGGCTTCGGCCTGCGCGGCTCGTTCAACTTCGGCCAGTCGGATTTCTACGGTTTCGCCGGCTACTCGCAGGTCGAGATCGACGGCACCAACGTTGACATCGATTCGACCAACATCGGCCTCGGTTACCACCATGCACTGAGCGAGCGCGCCCACCTGCTGGCCGAGCTGTCCTACGTCAACGCCGATGCCGGCATCATCGACCTCGACGGCTACCGCGCCTCGGTTGGCGTGCGCGGCGCCTTCTCCGACCACGTCGAAGGCGTGCTCAAGGCCAATTACACCGATGGCAGCGACCTCGACGGCGACGTCTCCGGCACCGCCGGCTTGCTGGTCAAGTTCAACCCGACCTGGGGCATCAGCGGTGAAGTCGAATTCGCCGATGGTGGCGAGACCTACATGCTCGGCCTGCGCGCCAGCTTCTGATCTCGATCGGAACGTGCTGCGGCTTCCGCGGCACACGAGCACAGGACGTGCACGAAAAAGCCCGGCTAGCCGGGCTTTTTCTTTGCCACTCCATTGCGCCGCCAGATCGGTCAGTCGGTCGCTTTACGACAACGCCCGCCAGCGCGGGTATCGCTCAGTCAAACAGGCCGTCGGGATACTCCGGCTTCTGCTCGCGCGCGAGCAGGCAGTGCAGCCCTTCCATCGGCGTGATGCGTTCGTGCAGCACTTGCTGCACCAGCGCCGAGATCGGCAGCTCGATGCCGTGGCGTTCGGCCAGGCGCATCACTTCGTCGGCGGTCTGCACCGACTCGACCACCTGGCCAATCGCGGCGACCGCTTCGGCGATCGACTGGCCGCGACCGAGCGCCAGGCCAAGCCGACGATTGCGCGACAGATCGCCAGTGCAGGTCAGCACCAGATCGCCAAGCCCGGCAAGACCCATCAGCGTTTCCGCACGACCACCGATAGCCAGATTCAGGCGCAGCATTTCGTTGAGGCCGCGGGTGATCAGGCCGGCGCGCGCATTGAGTCCGAGCTGCATGCCGTCGGCGATGCCACTGGCCACCGCGAGCACGTTCTTCATCGCACCGCCGAGCTCGGCACCGACCACGTCGTTGCCGGTGTAAGCACGGAAAGTCGAGCCGTGCAGGCTGGCTGCGACGGTTTGCGCGAAGGTCTCGTCGTCGCTGTGCACGGTCACCGCGGTCGGCAGGCCGAGCGCGACTTCCTTGGCGAAGGATGGACCGGTAACCACCGCCAGCGGCACCTCGTCGCCCAGCACGTCGGCCGCGACTTCGTGCAGGAAACGACCGGATCCGGGCTCGAAACCCTTGGTCGCCCAAGCCAGACCCGCCTCGCGACGACGGTGCGGCACCAGCGCGCGCAGGGTGTCGGGGAACGCGTGGCTGGGCGTCACCAGCAGCAACAGATCGGCCGCCGCGACCGTCGCGGCGAGGTCGGTGCTGGCGCGCAAGCTTTCCGGCAGAGGAATGCCGGGCAGGTAGCGCGGGTTCTCGTGCTGCCCGGCAATCGCCGCGATCTGGGCCGCGTCGCGGCCCCAGATGCAGGTGTCATGACCGTTGCGGGCGACCAGGGCCGCGAGCGCGGTACCCCAGGAGCCACTCCCGAGCACCGCCACTGCCGGCTTGGCCGCGGTCATGCCTCGGGCCGCGCTCAGGCGTGGCCGCCCTCGGCGACCATGGCCGACTGGCCCTGCTGCTGTTCGGCGCGACGGCGCAGGCTCTCGGCGTACAGCGCCTCGAAGTTGATCGGCTGCAGGTAGAACGGCGGGAAGCCACCGGCAGTGATCAGCTCGCTGATCTGCTGGCGGGCATACGGGAACAGCGCATTCGGGCAGTAGGTGCCGAGCATCATGTCCAGGGTGCGCTCGTCGAAGCCGCCAAGGCCGAAGATGCCGGCCTGCTCGATTTCGACCAGATAGACGGTCTTGTCGCCGAGCTTGCAGGTCAGGGTCAGGCCGAGAACCACCTCGAAGACGTCATCGCCGAGGCGGGACACTTTCTGGTTGAGGTTGAGGTTGAGATCGGGCTGGCCCTGCTCGTTGAACACATGCGGAGTGTTCGGGGCTTCGAAGGACAGGTCCTTCACGTAGATCTTCTGGATGCTGAACTGCGCCTGCTGCTCGGCGGCCGTAGCGGCGCCGTTGTCTTGCTCACTCATTGAAAACTCCGGGGTGGTTGAAATGGATATAGACGGGCGAGTATCTCACGTGGACCCGCCGCGGACGGAAATCAAGCCCGGCCGGCCGTCAGCGGCAAGCTGGCCTGCTGCCAGGCGGCGATGCCGCCTTCGAGTACCGCGACCCGTTGGTAGCCGGCCTTGACCAGTCGCGCGGCGACGCCGCCCGCGGTCATGCCGGTCGCGCAGACCACCACGACAGGCTGCTCCTTGGCCTTGACCAGCCACTTGGCCTCCGGGTCGAACTGGCTCGGCAATTGGTGCTTCGAGCCGGCGATGTGTCCCTTCTCGAACTCACCCTGGCCGCGGATGTCGATCACCACTGCATTCTCGCGATTGATCCACTCGGTCAGCTGGGCCGGACTCAGGCCCTTGAAGCCGCGCATCAGGCGGGCGATCTCGGTGTAGATCAAGGCCAGCGTCAGGCCGACGAAGGCCAGCGACAGCATCGGGTTCCGGCCGGCGAATTCGACCAGGGCGTCGAGGGTCATGGGGATCTGGCTTAGAGAGCGAAGGGGGCGGCATTATCGGCCCGGTCGCGGCCAGCGCCAAGTCGACCGCCGCGGCGGTGGCGCGCGCCGCTCAGTTCTGGACGATGCGCGGCAACCCGGTCATCAGCCACCAGGCCTTCTGTTCGGCATCGAAACGCCAGCGCTGACGCTCGACCACGGTGCGCTCGAGCTGGGTGTGGCGATTGACCAACCGGATCTCGACCACCTGTTCGTAGACGTCGTCGACGCTGCCGATCACCCGCTTGACCTGGTAGTCGGAGGTCTGGAATTGCTTCAGGCGCTCGATCTCGATATGCGCCAGATCCTGCTCGGCGCGCACCTCCGGGTCGACGAAGGTGTAGGCGGCCTCGAAGTCGCTCCAGCGGATGGCGCCGGCGTAGTCGTACAGCGCCTGGTCCAGCGGCCCGCGGGCGCTGCGCTTGCTGGCCGGACAGCCGACGAGGACAAGGCTGGCGACGATCAGTGCCAGCACGGCGAACAGGCGGAACGCGGGAAGTCGGTTCATGCCGGCATTATGCACGGCTCGCCGCGGCGTGCAGCCGCTGCGGGACGGAACGCCGCATAGCGCCCTTCCAGCGTGGCGATGGCCCGACCCTCGCGATCGCGCACCGCCGCCTCGACCGCAGCGCGCAGCTTGCCGCGGGCAGCGAACTGCGCCAGCAGCGCCGGCCAGTCACTGGCTGGGCCGAGCGTCGCTTCGGC
>DASUOA010000338.1:0-4060 GCA_036276895.1 Arenimonas sp.
GCGTGGTGATCTTGCCGCAGTCGTGCAGCAGGCCGGCGATCTTCAGCTCGTAGCGATCCGCCTCGTCCATGGCAAAGCCGGCCAGCGGGCCGTCTTGGATCCGCGCCGCGGCCTCGGCCAGCAGCATGGTCAGCGCCGGCACGCGCTCGCAGTGGCCGCCGGTGTACGGCGATTTCTCGTCGATGGCGGTATTGATCAGGCTGATCAGGGATTCGAACAGGATCTCCAGCTGCTCGATCAGCTGCCGGTTGTTGAGCGCGATCGCCGCCTGCGAGGCCAAGGACTCCACCAGCTGCTGGTCGGCCTGGTAGAACGGGCGCACGGTGCCGTCGGCATTCTTGGCATTGATCAGCTGCAGCACGCCGATCACCGCGCCGCTGTGGTCCTTCATCGGCACGGTCAGGAAGGACTGCGAGCGATAACCCGTCTTGGCATCGAAGGCGCGGGTGCCGGAGAAATCGTAGCCCTCGGCGGCGTAAGCATCGGCGATGTTGACGGTCTTGCCGGTCAGCGCCGCGTACGCCACCACCATGGCGTGGTTGGGGCTGCCGTCTTGCTTGTACAGCGGCAGCGGCGGAAAGGTGATCGGCTTGCCGCTCTTGCCGCCGAGCACGTAGCCCAGGGTGTCGTTGCGCAGCACCTCGAAGGCCAGGGTGTCGTCCTTGATGCGGTACAGGGTGCCGCCATCGGCGTGGGCGAATCCGCGCGCGGTTTCCAGGATGCGCTCGAGCAGGCTGGCCAGGTCGCGCTCGGTGGACAGCGCCACGCCGATCGCGTTGAGGGTTTCCAGGCGTTGCAGGATGTCGTGTTCGCTGCTCATGGCGCACTCCGCGATCGGGCCCGACGGGGCCCTAAGAGTGCCACCGCCGCCCGCAAAAGACACGGACGTCGGCGTGGCCGCTAGCCGCCGGCGCCTTCCTTGCGCGCCGCTTCGACCCGCTGCAACCAGCCCGGCACGCGCTGCTCGATCTGCCGGCGGATATTGGCATCGATGCGCGCGCGCCACGCCGGGTCCGGCGCCACGTCGCCGACCACGGCTTGCTTCTGCGCCTGCTGCACTTGGCTCACCACTGACACCTGCGGCGCCGCGAACACATCGGTGCGGTTGCCGGTATTGCCGTCATTGGCCTGCACGAAGAAGGGCACGAAGACATTGCCGCGACTTTCAAGACCCATGTAGTCGCCGACGAACAGGCCATTGGCATTGGGCGCGGTGGCAAGATCGAAGGGACCGGCGACGCGATTCTCGACCCAGGTCGACAGGTCCTGGCTGCGCACCAGCCAGTAGTCGGTGGGCAGGTTGGCGGGGCTGCTGGTATTGCTGCGCAGGTCGAAATGGGTGACGCCGACCATGCCATCGCTGCGCACATGCACCTTGGGCATGAAGGCGGTCACGCCCGGGCTGCGGTTGACCCGCTGCGGCGCCGACCAGGTCAGGCCGCCGTCCTGCGATAGCGACAGCGCGATGCCGTCGCGCACGCCACCGGAGAAGCGCGCGTCCTGCCACACCACCAGCACCGCACCCGAAGGTGCCACCGCGATCTGCGCCAGGATCGAGCCATCGCGAATCGCGGTACCTGTTTCCGGGTCGCTGGCGCCGATGGCCAGCAAGTCGCTGATCGGGATCGGCGCCGACCAGGTCACGCCCTTGTCGGTTGAGCGCAGCACCGCGAGCGACGAACGGTTCTGGCCGGAGCTGCCATCGATCACGGTCATCAGGTTGAGCAGGCTGCCGTCGGGCAGCACCGCGATGACATTGCCGATGGTCTGCGCATTGATACCCGGGTCGTAAATGGCACGCGCCGGCTCCCAGCTCAGGCCGCCGTCGCTGCTGCGTGCCAGCATCGCCGGACCGCCGCCGCCAGCGCTCAGGCGATCCCAAACGGCATACACGTAGCGCGCATCGGTGGGGTCGGCGGTGATCGCGTTCTTGTCGTTGAAAAAGCCGCTGCCATCGAGGATCAAGGTGGCGGCATTACTCCAGGTCAGGCCACCGTCGGTGGAGCGCGCGGCGAGCATGGCGTTCTTGGAACCTGCCTGGAACGAACTGCCACTGATCGACAGGCTCATTGCATGCAGCACGCCATCTGGCCCGAAACTCAGCCACGGATCGGTGGCGCGCAGGTAGTCGCCACCGTTGCCGGCATTGCCGCCACCGCAACGGGAGAAGGCCATGGCCTGTCGCGTCCAGCTCAGGCCGCCATCGCGCGAGACCGCCGACACCAGGCCGCGGGCGGCGCCGTTGGACCAGCGGTCCTGCTGCCACAGGCCGACCAGGTGGTTGCCATCGAGCGGACTGATGCTGAGGTGCGGCTCGACTTCGGCGTTGACGAAGGCGCTGCCGGTCTGCGTTTCGCCTTCGCAACCCGCCGCGAACGGCGATGCCGCCGACACCCGATAGTGAGGATCGAAACTGGGAGGCGCAGGAGGTGGCGGCTCGGACGGTGGCGGCGGTGACGGCGAGTTGGACGACCCGCCACAGGACGCCAGCAGGGCCGCGAGCAGCGTCGCGATGCCGATCCGGTTCAGGCTGGGGCCATGCATGGGCACACTCCGACCGTCTTACCGAAGACCATCCTATGCCTCGGCCGTGGCCCCGTGAGGTGCCGGAAGTCAGGGGTGGAAAACGGTGCTAGGCTGATCGCCTCCGTCGACCCGCGCGGCGGATCTGGAACGTGTCGCTGTCTGCCCATCCGAACCGGAGGAACGTCATGCAAGCCTTCCGTCTCACCGCTGCTGCTTCGCTTCTGCTCGCTCTTGCCCTGCCCTTCAGCGCACCCGTAGCCGCCCAGGCCAAGGAGTTCACGGTCGGGGTCGAGACTACCGAGTACTACCCGATCTACGCCGTCCGCGACCAGCAATGGACCGGCTTCTCACGCGAGGTGCTGGACGCCTTCGCCGCCAAGAAGGGCTACAAGTTCAACTACCAGCCGTTGCCGGTGCTGCGGCTGTTCTCCGAGTTCGTCTCCAAGGACAACCTCGACTTCAAGTATCCGGACAACCCGCTGTGGCGTTCGGACATCAAGAAGGACGCCAAGATCAGCTACAGCAAGCCGGTGTTCGAGAGCGTCGAGGGTGGCATGGTGCTGCCGGCCAATGTCGGCAAGGGCCTCGATGCGGTGCAGGTGCTGGGCACCATCCGCGGCTTCACGCCTTGGCCGTACATGGATGCGATCGAGTCGAAGAAGGTCGTGATGGAAAGCAGCGACGACCTGAAAGGCCTGGTGCAGAAGGCGATGGTTGGCCGCGTCCAAGCGATCTTCATCAATACCGATATCGCCCAGTACCACATGACGCACGAGCTCAAGAAGCCGGGTGCCCTGGTGCTGGACAAGGGCCTGCCCGGCAATGACGTGCAGTACCTGCTGTCGACCCGCAAGCATGCGGCAGTGATCGCCGAGTTCGACGAATTCTTGGCCAGCGAGACGGCACTGATCGATTCGCTCAAGGCTAAGTACAAGCTGAAGTAAACACTGCCGGGATGATCCGCGACGGGGCCGCCGGTATCATGGCGGCCCCGTTTTCGTTTCGAGCACGCCCATGAGCGAGACTCCACCCGACCGCCTGTCCAACAATCCGCGCAGCCCGCATTACAACGAGGCGGCGCTGCTGCGCGGCATCGGCATCCGCTTCAACGGCGCCGAGAAGACCAATGTCGAGGAGTACTGCGTCAGCGAGGGCTGGGTGCGCTTGCCCGTGGGCAAGTCGCTGGATCGCCATGGCAACCCGATGACGCTCAAGCACAAGGGATTGGTCGAGCCGTATTTTCTCGACGCGGGCGAGTAAGCCCTAGGCGGTCGCGGGTAGCCGCTACGCCGCCCCCGGCGCGGCCGAACTCGCCCTCTACGAGGGCTTGTATGTTTGAAGGCGCTGGGGTGGAGAGACTTGTTGGGCTATCGGCCGCCACAACGGACCGACCGTCTTGAGTGATCTCCCGCCCCGCCTTCCAGCGTCAATGAGGAACTGAGCGGCGCCGTGCGCAGCACGGCGACCGCCGATCTGAACGCAAGCGAACGTGGAAGGCCGGCCGTTCCACCCCAGCGAGACGATTGTCCGACTG
>DASUOA010000339.1:0-6379 GCA_036276895.1 Arenimonas sp.
CATAGCCGCCAGCCCAGATCAGGCCGGCGCGATCACGCAGCAGTGCCCGCACTTCGTTGCCGGCAAGGCCGTTGGGACGCGCCGGATCGTGGCGCAACGCGCGCAGCAAGCGACCATCGCCGGCATCGCGCACCTCAATACCGCTGGCGCGGCCTACCCACAGCTGGCTGGCGTTGGGCTGGGTCAAGGCATAGACCGAGCTGCGCCGGGCACCCGTTTCACTGTCGGCGCGCGCCACCGCATGGCCCACGCCGCTGGCCGGGTCGATGCGCAGCAGGTCGCCCGCCTGCGTGCCGACCCATATCTGTCCATCCGCTGCCTGGAACAGTTGGTTGATGATCTCGCCGCCCAGCGAAGTCGCGACATCGGTGCCGACGACCACCGGTTCGAACCGGTCAGAACCGGCGCGCCGCCGCCGCAGTCCATCCCAGGTTCCAACCCACAGGGTCTGGTCGCGATCCACCAGCAAGGATTGCACCCGATCGTCGTTCAGGCCGCCCGGCGCACCCGGCCGGTGATGCCGGATCTCACCGCTGCGCGGATCCAGCTCATCGAGTCCACCACCGATGATGCCGACCCAGATATGACCGTCCGCGGTCTCCGCCAGCGCCCGCACACTGCCCGCGGACAGCCGGTTGCCGGCGGCCTGCTCGACGTCGCTTTCGCTGCGGAATACCTCGAAGCGATCGAGCGAGGGGTCGTAGACCGCCAAACCATCGGATTCGGTACCCACCCACAGCCGACCATCGCGTGCGACCAGCAATGCCCGGATGAAGCCGGCACTGAGCGAATTGGGGTCGCCGCGTCGGCTGCCGTGCAGGCGGAAACGGTGGCCGTCGTAGCGCACCAGGCCACCGGCGGTACCGATCCAGAGGAAGCCCTGCTGATCCTCGGCCAGCGACGACACCACGCCCTCGGGAATCGACACGGAATCGCCGATGCTGTCGAAGCGTGGCTCATCGAGCCAAACCGCCGGACAATCGGCACAGGCCGGCGAAGACGACGTCATTGGCGCCGCACACGTCACCGCGGGGGCGAGCAGAGCGACGAGCAGCGGAAAGACGCCGGGGCGCATCCGCCGATGGTAGGCGGCTGGCAGCGGAAACAACAGCCCGCCGCCGACGCGCGCCCAGGCGACCCGTAATCCCTTGGATCAGAGCGTGAAGCGATAACTCAGCTTGATCAACAGCTGCTCGCTGTCACGCAGATCGAAGGCGCGGGTGAACTGGTCGCCGGCATCGAAGCCGCCGCCCAGTTGCTCTTCGAACAGGGCACCGCCGCGAACGTAGGCGACGTACAGATGCGACAGCGGCGCCAGCTCGTAGCGGTAACGGATCTGGAAGCCGAGCCGGCGCAGCGCGAAGTCGTCCACGTTCTCGGCCGTCGCCAACGGCCTCCCGTCGTCGGCGATACGCCAGGCTTGTTGCGCTTCGGCGTCGAGCCCGATCGCCTCGAGGCGGACGCGAAGCTCCTGCTTGTCGCCGATCAACCATGTCATGCCGGCATTGAGCAGCAGCATCCGCGACTCGAAGCTGGCGAGCAGGTTACTGCCCTGCCACAGCAGCCAGTCGTTGTTGAACTCAGCCTGCACGCCGGCAAAGAAGCGCAGCGAATCGTTGACGTGGTAACCCGGCTCCAGATACACGCGCCAGCTGCCTTTGCCGATGCCATCCAGGCCATCGCTGCCGTAGCGGCCATTCCAGTAGAAATCCAGGTGCGCCCCGTTCTGCTTCGGCCGCCATTGTTCGATGAAGGCGAAGAACTTCGCCGGCACCTGCACCGCACCATTGCCGCGCGAGATCAGGTCGTCATGACCCGGGCCGTACCAGGCCAGCTCCCAGAACTGGTTGCCGCCATCGCGACGCTCGCTGAACCGGTTGAAGGCCAGCGCATCCCAGAGCTTGAGGCCGCTGTCGTTGCGCCGGGTCGACGCCGCGTAGCGCCACTGGTGCGAGGCCCAGCGCGAGTCCTCGGGCAGGTCAGTGATGCGCTGCGCCACTTCATAGCGCAGGTAGTTGAAGTTGTTGCGCTCAAGGAAACCGAAGTCGTTGAGCTGGAGGTTGCGATCGAGGTGCAGCAGGTAGACCTGCTGCCGCCAGCGTGCATTGAACTCGTGGTCGACGCGCAGCTGCCCGCCGCTGCCGTTGATCGTGTCATCTGCCTGCTCGACATTCGACGCGACCGCCGCGGCGTTGATATTCAGGCGCTCGCCGATGCGCCAGCGATGGTCGAGCGAATAGACCGTCGCCACCCGGTCTAAGAAGGGCCGGTCGACGCGCGTCACCATGCCGCCCCAGCCCACGCGCTCGCCGTCGCGACTGGCACGCGCCGCGAAGAAGTCGCGACCGACTTCGTCGGCTTCGGTGGCGGCGAACACGCCGTAGTTGAAGCCGGCGGCACTGCCGTTCAACTTCACCGCCGCGGTGACATCGCCGGAGCCATTGCCATCGTCGGCCGGGCCGCCGACACGCCGCGTGTAGATCAGCCGGTTGGCGTTGTTGAGCGAGCCGAAGGGCACATCGAAGAAGGCCTGGTTCTCGGTGAAGAACGGCCGCTTGTCGTTGAAGAAGGTCTCGATGGCGCCGAAATTGACCACCAGCTGGTCGCTCTCGACCTGGCCGAAGTCGGGATTGAGCGTGGCCGACAGCTGGAACTGACCACTGGGCTTCCAGAAGATGTCGGCGCCGCCATCGAAGTCGGCATCGCCGTTGACGTTGTCGTAGACGCCGACCACATAGGGCGTGATCGCCAGCAACTGCTGGCTCTGCGCCTCGACTTCAACCTTCGCCAACTCGGACAGGAACCGCGTCTCGGTGAAGCTGATCGCCGGCCAGGCCATGCGCTCATTGCTGGAACCGATCACGCGATCAAGCGAAATGCCGATGCTGCGCTTGCCGTTCTCGGACTTGCGCATAGGCGCGATATGCCAGGGGATCAGCATCTCCGCCGACCAGGTATCGCCATCCTCGCTGGTGGCGTACTGCCAATCGCCGTCCCAGTCGCCGTTGAACTGGTTTTCGTTGGCGATGGTGGTGTCGATGATGCCGCCGGCCAGGGTCACGGTGAAGTTGTAGCCGCCGCGGCCATCGCCATCGAAGTCGACGTAGAGGTTGACGCGATCGATCGGCCCACCGGCATCGCGCTGGGTCTTCTGCCGGGTACGCGGCACCGATTCCGGCTGGATATTGCGGAAACCGATCGCCAGGCCTTCCGGCGTCGACAGGATCCAGGCCTCGGTCGGATGCGCGCTCGGCTCGCGGGTCAGCGGCTGCACCATGCGGAAGTCGGTGATGTGCTGGGCACCGGCCCATTCCGCGGCATCGATGCGACCATCGACTTCGATCGCCAGTGCCGGCGCGCTCGCGCAGGCGGCCGCAATGGCCAAGAACAAAGGGGTAGCGCGCATGGCCGGGGGTCCTTCCGCAGCGGTGAACGGCGGAAGCCTAGACCCTGGCGGCGTGGCTGCCGCCTGCCTTAAGTCATGGCAACGGTTCGAGCCCGTGGCGCATCCACGCGCCGTTCAGGATCAACCCTTGCGCTTGCGCTTGGGCTTCGACTTGGGCTGCAGCATCGTCCCGCTGCACTTGGCCGAACCGCAGTGGCAGGCCCAGAGCTTCTTGTTGGCAGCGGTATGCGGCTCTTCGAGCACGATGCCGTAGTTGTAGGTCAGCTCCTCGCCTTCCTTGATGTCGCGCAGCGCCTCGATGTAGATGCGGTCTTTCTTTTTCTTTTCGCCGTCGACATGCACTGCCTCGCAGTTCGGATCACAGCTGTGGTTGATCCAGCGCGCGTCGTTGCCGTCGATGTTGGCGTCGATCACCCACTTCTCGTTCAAGGTGAACAGGAAAGTGTGGCCGTTCTCCGGAATCTCGGCATAGGCGGCGTCGACGTCTTCGTGCTTGCGCAGCTTGCCCTTGTAGCGAACGACGCGCTCGCCCTTCTTCAACGCCTGTTTGGCGAACACACCGTTGCCGTGGATCTTGGAGCGGCGGGCTTCGATCTTGTCGTTCATGGGGCGCTACGGACCACGGGGCTGGGGTGGGCAGTGTACCGGCGACCACGGCCGGTTCAAGTCGATCCCTATGAAGGATTTCCGTTGACGCCGTGCCGCGCCCCGGCCGATGCTCGGCTCGCGCCACTGGCTGCCAGAACCCATGAACGACGAGCGACTGCCGCTGCACGGAAAGACCCTGCCCGCGATCGACTGGCGCCGAAGCGGTCGCCGCATCCACCTCGACCCCACCGCCGACGACCTCGCGCAGTATCAGGTTTACCGCTACTGCTCGTTGCCCGAGGCACTGCAGCTGTTTGGCCGCGGGCAGTGGAGCTTCGCGCATCCGACGACGTGGCCCGACAAATACGAACACCATCTCAGCCGTGAGCTGTTCGGCGCGCAGGGCCCCTATGCCGGCACGCAAGTGCACGTGAAATGCCTGAGCGTCGAGTATGCGAGCCATGCGCTCTGGCGCACCTATGCCGGCCCGATCGGCGTACTGCGGATTGGCATCGCGCTACAGGACCTGGTCGCCATGCTCGCCGCGGCTAAGCTGCCGGCCGGGTCGCAGCTGTACATCACTCGCGTCCGCTACCTCGACGAGCGCAACCTGCAGCGCGAAGTAGCGAAGCTGGTCAAGGCCGGCACGTCCGATATCGACGCAACGATGCGCGCGCTGGCGCTGAAGCGCGCCGGCTTCGCCTACGAGAACGAGCTGCGGATCTGCCTGGCGACGCCGGGCGCCGGCACGCCCGATCCGATCCGCATCGTCAGCGGATTGAAGGCGGCGCGGGTGAAGTCGGTGCAGATCGATCCCTACTTGCCGCCGTGGCAGGCGGAGGAAATCCGTCGTGTGCTGGTGCAACATGTCGGCGATGGCGCGCGGGTCGTGCAATCGCGATTCGATGCGGATGTGGATTGAGTTCCCCGACGAAGGAGATCGAGATGGCTATGCACAATCCACCCGCCGGCGCCCCGTGCTGGTTCGAACTCAGCAGTTCAGACCCTTCGCGCTCGCGCGCATTCCACCAGCAGTTGTTCGGCTGGAGCGGCGTCGACCATGACATGGGCGAGTACGGCACCTACACCTTCCTGCGCAATGGCAACGGCACGGTCGGCGCGCTGTGCGGCCTGCCACCCGGCGCCGAGGGCATGCCGTCGAGCTGGGGCGTGTACTTCCGGGTCGACGATCTTGACGAGCGGATGGCGCGCGCACTGTCACGCGGCGGCAAGGCGCTGTGCGAGCCGTTCGACGTGCCGGGGCATGGCCGCGGCGTGGCGCTGGCCGACCCCGGTGGCGCGGTGTTCTCGCTGTGGCAGCCGGCCAGCGATGATCCTGGCGATTTCGTGATGTTCGAAGACCACGCCATCGGCTGGGTCGAACTGGCGACGCGCGATACTTCGATGGCGGGCGCCTTCTACGGCGACCTGCTCGGCTGGACCCTGCAGCGCACCACCATTCCCGCCGCTGGCGGCATGGAGTACACCGAGTACGCGATCAACGACACCCGCTATGGCGGCCTGTTGGCGATGACCGCCGAGTGGGGCGACATACCCTCGCACTGGTCGCTGTATGTACCGGTTCCCGATGTCGATGCCTGCCTCGCACGCGCCAGCGAACTCGGCGGCAGCGTCTGCGTGCCGGCCTTCGATGCACCGGGCGTGGGCCGCATCGGGCGTCTCGATGATCCGACCGGGGCGGGCGTGTATGTGATCACGCTGAACGCTAACCGCTGACGCGCGCGGAGCCAGACCATGAGCATCGCCGCCACGATCGCCGTACTACTGGTCGCCGTTCTACACCTCTACTTCATGGTCTTGGAGATGTTCCTCTGGGACACCCCCAAGGGCCGCAAGGCATTCGGCCTGACGCCGGAGTTCTCGGCCGCGTCGAAATCACTGGCCGCCAACCAGGGCCTATACAACGGCTTCCTCGCGGCGGGCTTGCTCTGGGGCGTGTGGCTCGGCGAGTCGGGCTTCGCGATCCGCGTGTTCTTTCTCGGCTGCGTAGTCGTCGCCGGCGTGTTCGGCGCGGCCACGGCAAGCCGGAAGATCCTGTTCGTGCAGGCCGTTCCTGCAGCCGTCGCCCTAGGGCTGACCCTGTTTGCGATCTAGACGAATCTCGCGGCGACGCTACTCAACGATACACGCGCCTTTCCCGAGCAGCGCACGCTGCGCGTCGCTGGGCACCAGGTCGTTGCGCGCCGCCACATCGTAGATGACTTGCCAGCCCTGCTCGCCGCGCTGCCAGATCGACATGAATTCGCCCCAGCGCTCGACCGGCTGGCCGTCGCGCATCGAGCGCACGCGATACGGTCCGCGACTGACGGCATGGTCACCGTCCGGGAGCAGCACCACGGATTCCGGGCGCCACTCGATACGTGG
>DASUOA010000340.1:0-9267 GCA_036276895.1 Arenimonas sp.
ATGCCGCTGTCCGCGCGGGTGTCGCGCTGATCCAGATCAGCTGCGCACGCGATGCCTTGCTCGATGCAGGCGGCGTCAATCAGGCCCGCAGCGATACGTTCACCGGTGTCCGCACCGAGACCGATGCGTCGACCCAGCCGCGCCGCCCGCGCGCGCACCTCGACTTCACGTTGCGGATCGCGCAGCGGCAATCCCGCCGCGCGCTTGAGGCCGCCCGCCGCGCGCACGCAGTGGCGGCGGCCGGCAATCAGCAACAGCAGGGCATCATCGACCGCGTCGATCGCCACGCGCAGGCCGGACAGCGCCAGGCGCTCGGGCTCAGGCGGCATTGGACGCATCCGTCAGCAGCGCTTCGGCGGCGGGCAAGACCCGCGCGTGGTAGATACGTTCGGCCTCGGCGCGATCGAAGTCGGCATGCTTGCGTTTTTTCACGCCAAACTCCGACAGCAACAGGTGCCGGTCGGCCTTGACTTCGGCGCGCGCGAGACAGGCCGACGCACAAGCCAGCACGCAGCCATCCAAGGCGAGTATCTGGCGCCCGGATTGTGCGGTGCGTACAAGCCCGGGCACACCACCGCCGACACCGGCGATGCAGGACATCTCCGCGGCGCCTTCGCGGTCCAGCCAGAGGGCCAGCTGGTTGGCCATCTGCGCCGCGCTCGAACAGCCCGAGCAGGCGTAAACCAAAGGCAGCTTGGCAGGAGGTGCAATCATCGAAAGGATTCCGTCGGTACCGCACACCCCAGCGTGCGTGCGCTGCCATCGAACCGCCCTGACATGGGTCAAGCGCCGGTGAACGGCTCGGCGCCAGCGTCGGCAACGGCTACCATGCACGCATGCCCCCCGCCCTGCCCGCCAACGAGATCGAGGCCGCCGTCGCTGCCCTGCGTCGAGGCGAGGCCATCGGACTGCCGACCGAAACGGTCTACGGACTCGCCGCGGACGCCCGCAATGCCGACGCGGTGCGGCGCATCTTCGCGCTCAAGGGACGGCCTGCGGATCATCCCTTGATCGTGCATATCGCCGGCATCGAGCAGCTTTCGCGCTGGGCGAGCGAGGTACCGGAATCGGCGCGACGATTGGCCGAACGTTTCTGGCCCGGCCCGCTGACCCTGATCCTGACCAAGCGCGCCGAGGTGCCGGACGTCGTCACCGGAGGACAGGACAGCATCGGCCTGCGCTGTCCCAATCATCCGGTCGCGCTGGCCTTGCTGCGCGCCTTCGAGGGCGGCCTTGCCGCGCCCTCGGCCAATCGCTTCGGCCGCATCAGCCCGACACTGGCCGAGCATGTGCGCGAGGAGTTTGGCGCAGCGGTGCCGGTGGTGCTCGATGGCGGCCCCTGCGCGGTGGGACTGGAAAGCACCATCGTCGATTTCAGCGGCCCCACGCCGCGCATCCTGCGCCCGGGGCAGATTTCCCGCGGCGAGATCGAGGCGCTGATCGGCGCGGTCGAAAGCGGCAGCAGCGAACACAGCCCGCGCGCCTCGGGCACGCTCGAAGCGCACTACGCACCGCGCACGCGCATGCGGCTGCTGCCACGACGCGAACTCATCGCGGTATTGGCCGACGCGCACGCATTGGGGCAGCGCTGCGCACTGCTCGCCATCGAGCGGATGCCCGAACGCGGCGAAGGCCTGGTGCTGCCGCCCCGCGCAACCCGCTACGGCCACGACCTCTACGCTGCGCTGCGCCGTCTCGACGCCCTCGGCGCCGACCTGATCCTGGTCGAGCAACCGCCTTCGGGGGACGACTGGCTGGCCGTCAATGATCGCCTGCGTCGCGCTGCGGCTGGTGCCGGGGCGGACGCAGACGAAGACGGCACCTGACCCTCGGCGAACGCGGGGCGCAGAAACAACAAAGCCCCGGCGGCAACCGGGGCTTTGTCTTCCGAAAACGCTGCCGGCTTACTTGGCCGCCATCAGCGCCACGGTGGTGTCGAGCATGCGGTTGGAGAATCCCCACTCGTTGTCGTACCACGAGCAGACCTTCACCAGGGTGCCGCCCATCACCTGGGTCAGGGTGCTGTCGTAGACCGAGCTGTGCGGGTCGTGGTTGAAGTCGACCGACACCAGCGGCTTGCTATTGAAGCCGAGGATGCCCTTCAGCACGCCTTCCGAAGCTGCCTTCACCACCGCATCGATCTCGTCCTTGGTGGTCTCGCGCGCGGCGACGAAGCTGAGGTCGACCACCGACACGTTGATGGTCGGCACCCGCATCGAGAAGCCAGTCAGCTTGCCGTTGAGCTCGGGCAGCACCAGGCCGACCGCAGCGGCGGCACCGGTTTTGGTCGGAATCTGCGACTGCGTGGCCGAACGCGCGCGACGCAGATCGGAGTGGTAGACGTCGGTCAGCACCTGGTCGTTGGTATAGGCGTGGATGGTGGTCATCAGGCCGTGCACGATGCCGATCTTCTCGTGCAGCACCTTCGCCAGCGGGGCCAGGCAGTTGGTGGTGCAGGACGCGTTCGAGATCACCGTATCGGAAGCGCGCAGCACGCCCTCGTTGACACCGAACACGACGGTGTTGTCGACGTCCTTGTCGCCCGGGGCGGAGATGATCACCTTCTTGGCGCCCGCCGCGAGATGGGCACCGGCCTTGGCCTTGGAGGTGAACAGGCCGGTGCACTCGAGCACCACGTCGATGCCGAGCTGCGCCCACGGCAGCTTGCTCGGGTCGCGCTCGGCGCAAACCTTGATGCGGTCACCGTTGACGATCAGGTCGCCGCCCTCGACCGCCACGGTGCCCGGGAACTTGCCGTGCGCGGTGTCGTACTGGGTCAGGTGCGCATTCGTCTCGGCGTTGCCGAGATCGTTGATGGCGACGATCTGGATCTCGCCGGTGCGGCCCGACTCGTACAGCGCGCGCAGGATGTTGCGGCCAATGCGGCCGTAGCCGTTGATGGCGACCTTGATGGACATGGGGGCTCCTTGTGACCAGAGGCGGCGCCGGTCTAGTCCGGCACCGAGTGGGTAAACGCGCATTTTAACAAGCCCGGCTGCCGCCCGCAGCGAACCGCGCATTTGACCGGCAGCAAATTTGCGAATGCTCAAGCCGGCCGGCTGCGCAGAACTCCACACTGCCGGCCACTTCCCCGACAGAGACTTCCCGATGCGTGCTTCGACCCTGATTTCCGCGCTCACCGCCGCCCTGGCCCTGTGCGCCGCCTCCGGTGCCCAGGCCCATGCGGCCGGCGATTGGCAGTTCTCACTGGGCGCCCACACGGTTGCCCCAGCCTCCGACAACGGCCTGCTGGCCGGTGGCGCGCTGGCGGCCGATGTCGGCAATGACTGGCGCCCGACCGTGACCGCCGAGTATTTCTTCAGCCCGAACTGGGGCGTGGAAGTGCTGGCCGCCCTGCCGTTCGAGCACGACATCCACCTCAACGGCGCCGCCGCCGGCTCGACCAAGCACCTGCCGCCGACGCTGAGCCTGCAATACCACTTCGACGGCGAGAAGGTCTCGCCCTTTGTCGGCGCCGGTATGAACTACACAGTCTTCTTCGATGAAGAGACCGCCGGCCCGCTGGCAGGCACCGAACTGTCGCTCGACAGCTCCTGGGGCCTGGCCGCCCATGCCGGCCTCGATTTCGCTATCGGCGAAGGCAAGTGGCTGCGCGTCGACGCCCGCTGGATCGACATCGACACCGAGGTGAAGGTCAACGGCGTCGCGGTCGGCACCGTCAACATCGACCCGATGGTGTATGGCGCCGCCTTTGTCTGGACGTTCTGAGCCGCAGTGATGGTGGCCTTCATGGCCGCTGACGTATAGTCGGCGGCCATGCGCATCCTACTGCCCCTGCTGCTCGCCCTGAGCCTGCCCCTCCCCGCCGCGGCATTGAGCCGTCCGGGCCATGAAATCGTCGGCGAACTCGCCGAGCGCCAGCTGAGCCCCGCTGCGCGCGCGGAAGTACGTTCGCTGCTGGCCGACGAAACGGAACCGACCTTGGCCGCGATCGCCGCCTGGGCCGACGAACTGCGTGCCAACGACCCCGATCTCGGCAAGCGCAGTGCCCCTTGGCACTACATCAACTTCCCGCCTGACAGCTGCGCCTACGTCGCCGAGCGCGATTGCCGCAACGGCGACTGCGTGGTCGGCGCCATCGACGCGCAACTCAAGCGTCTTGCCGATCGCAGCTTGCCGCGCGGGGAGCGCGCCCAAGCGCTGAAGTTCGTCGTGCACTTCGTCGGCGATGTGCACCAGCCGCTGCATGCCGGCAACCGCGGCGACAAGGGCGGCAATGAGTTCCAGGTACGCTTCCAAGGCGAAGGCAGCAACCTGCACGTCGTTTGGGACCGGCACATCGTGGCAAGCGCCGGACACGTTGATTCCGCCAGCCACGCCGATGCACTGCAAACGCTCGCACCGTTGCCCAAGGACGCCAGCTGGCAATCGCCGCAGCCGTCGGCCGAGTGGGCGATGGAGTCCTGTCGCGCGATCGATGCGCACAACATCTATCCGAACTCGCGCAAGATCGGACAGCGCTATCTCGACCGGCACCGGCCCTATCTCGAATCCCAGCTGCGCTTGGCCGGCGCTCGACTTGCGCAACTGCTCGAACCCGCGCTTGCCCCCGCAGGCGACTGATTCCGCTCAGACCAGGCGATAGATAGCCGGGTCGGGCCTCGGCAAGACCTCAAGCTCCGGCCGCGCGACCAGATAGCCCTGGAACAACCGGATACCGAGATCGTGCAGGCAGGCCAACTCCTCGCGCGTCTCGACGCCTTCGGCCACCACGTCGCAACCGAGCACCGCACAGGTGCGGCGTACGCCCTCGACGATCGCCTGGCGAATGCGGTCGCGGTTGATGCCGCGACACAAGCCCATGTCGAGCTTGACTAGCTGCGGCTGGAAGTCAGCCAGCAGGTTGAGTCCGGAATAACCGGCGCCGAAATCGTCGATCGCGGTTGCGAAACCGCGGCGCTGGTAGTCGCGAACGATCTGCAGCACTTTCTCCGGCTGGCGGATCTGCTCGCTTTCGGTCAGCTCGAAGATCAGCCGATCGGTCGGCAGGCCGACGCGCTCTGCTGCGGCCAGCGTCAGCTGGATGCAATTGGCCGGTTCATACACCGCATTCGGCATGAAATTGACCGACAGCCGGCAGTCGATGCCCAGCCGCTGCGCGGTCTCGATCGCCAGCACCCGGCAGGTCTGGTCGAAGGCGTACTGCTCTTCCGGACGGACCTGCGCCAGCACGCTACCCGCCGACGCCCCATCGGCGCCCCGCACCAGTGCTTCGTAGGCATAGACGCTGCGACTGTCCCAGTCGACGATCGGCTGAAAGGCCATGCGCAGCTCGCGCCGGAACGGCGCGTCGCTGCGGCAGCGGCGGCAGGCCTCTTCCGGGCCGCCGTCACCGAAGAAGCGCTCGAGATAGGTCGGTGCAGCAGTGTACGAGTCCAACATCGCGCGCTCCCAACGAGGATACGCGCCGACCCTAGCTCCGCCCGGGTGATGGCGGGGTCAATCCCGCATGACGCTTAGGACATGGCCTTGGCCGCCGCCACCACCGCCTCGACGGTGATACCGAACTCGCGATACAGCTGATCGGCCGGCGCCGAAGCACCGAAGCTGTCGATGCCGACCACCGCGCCATCGAGCCCGACGTAGGCGCGCCAGAAGCCGGTGATACCCGCCTCGACCGCGACGCGCTTGCGGCACCACGAAGGCAGCACACCCTCCCGCCATTCCAGCGGCTGGCGCTCGAACACGTCGGTCGAGGGCATCGACACCACGCGCGCCTTGATGCCGTCTTTGTCCAACTCGCGCATCGCCTGCATCGCCAGTTCCACCTCGGAGCCAGTCGCGATCAGGATCAGGTCGAACTTCGCCTCCGGCGGATCACTGAGCACATAGCCGCCACGCGCGATATCGGCAACCTGCTGCGCCTCACGCAGCTGGTGCGCGAGGTTCTGCCGCGAGAACACCAGGCAGCTCGGGCCGTTGTCGCGCTCGATCGCGCAGCGCCAGGCCACCGCCGACTCGACCGCATCGCAGGGACGCCAGACATCGTTGTTGGGGATGTAGCGCAAGGACGCAAGATGCTCGACCGGCTGATGGGTCGGGCCGTCTTCGCCCAGGCCGATCGAATCGTGCGTGTAGACGTGGATCGCATGCGCATGCATCAGCGCACTCATGCGCACCGCGTTGCGCGCGTAGTCGGAGAACACCAGGAAGGTGGCGTCGTAGGGAATGAATCCCTCGTGCAATGCGATGCCGTTGGAGATCGCCGTCATCGCGAACTCGCGCACGCCGTAGTAGACGTAGTTGGCGGACGGATCGCCCGAGGTCACCGACTTGCTGCCCTTCCACAGCGTGAGATTGGAGTGCGCGAGGTCGGCCGAGCCGCCGATCAACTCCGGCAGCAGCGGCCCATAGGCTTCCAGCGCCATCTGCGAGGCCTTGCGCGACGCCACCACCGGCCCCTCGGCCTGCAACCGGGCGGCATAAGCCTGCGCGGCGTCGGCGAAACCTTCCGGCAATTCGCCACGCAGGCGGCGCTCGAACTCGGCGGCCAACTGCGGATGGACGCCTCGATACTTTTCGAACAGGCGCTGCCACTGTTCTTCGCGGACGATACCGGTATTGCCGGCACGCCAACCGGCGCGGATGTCGTCGGGTATCTCGAACGGCGCATGCGGCCAGTTCAGATGCGCACGCGCAGCGGCGACTTCCTCTTTGCCCAGCGGCGCACCGTGGGTCGATTCTTTGCCCTGCTTGTTCGGCGCACCGAAGCCGATCACGGTGCGGCAGCAGATCAGCGTCGGACGCTCGCCATCGGCCATCGCGGTCTCGATGGCCTGCTTGATCTCGACCGGATCGTGGCCATCGACATTGCGGATCACCTGCCAGCCATAGGCCTCGAAGCGCTTGGGCGTGTCATCGGTGAACCAGCCATCGGTGTTGCCGTCGATGGAGATCTTGTTGTCATCCCAGAAGCAGATCAGCTTGCCCAGACCCCAGGTACCGGCCAGCGAGGCGGCCTCGTGTGAGACACCTTCCATCAGGCAGCCGTCGCCCATGAACACCCAGGTGTGGTGGTCGACGATGTCGAACTCGGGACGGTTGAAACGCTGCGCCAGCAACTTCTCCGCCAAGGCCTTGCCGACCGCATTGGCGAAACCCTGGCCGAGCGGACCCGTGGTGGTTTCGATGCCCGGCGTCATGAAGTTCTCGGGGTGACCCGGCGTCTTCGAATGCAGTTGGCGGAAACGCTTGAGCTCGTCGATCGGCAGCTCGTAACCGGCCAGGTGCAACAACGCGTAGTGCAGCATCGAGCCATGGCCATTCGACAGCAGGAAGCGGTCGCGATTGATCCAGCCCGGATTGTTCGGGTTATGCCGCAGGAAATCGTTCCACAGCACTTCGGCGATATCGGCCATGCCCATCGGCATGCCCGGATGCCCGGACTTGGCCGCCTCGACGGCGTCGATGGCGAGGAAGCGGACGGCGTTGGCCAGTTCGCGGCGGGTCGGAGTGGCGGTCGGAGTCATGGGCTGCGGGACGAGGCCGGGTCGGGGGCGCATATTCTCGCCCACCCGAGCCCCCCTGTCGCGATTGCCGCATCGACGTGCCGGTGCTAGCCCGTCGGGCGCGCCGTCCTACGGAATCAACTCCGCATCGTGGTCGTGATCGTGACCGCGCTCGGAGCGCCCGATCACCACCGCACCCACCAGGTCGCCGGTGACATTGACGCAGGTCCTGCACATGTCGAGGAAGCGGTCGACACCGAGCACCAGGGCGATGCCCTCCGGCGGAATCCCGAACATGGCGAGGATCATCACGATCACCGGCAGCGATCCACCCGGCACGCCGGCCGCGCCGATGCCACCGAGGATGCACATCGCCAGCACCATCACCTGCTGCAGCAATGAGAGTTCGATCCCGAAAAACTGAGCCAGGAACAGGACGGTGATGCCTTCGAACAAGGCGGTACCGTTCATGTTCGCGGTAGCACCCAGGGTGCACACGAAGCGGCCGATGCGGTGCGGAACACGCAGGTTCTCTTCCGAGACTTTCAGCGTTGTCGGCAAGGTGGCACTCGACGACGAGGTCGAGAATGCCGTCAGCATTGCCGGTTCGGCCTGACGGAAGAACCACAGCGGCGAAACACCGCCGAAGCCGCGCAGCAGCAGCGGGAACACCACGAACATGTGGATGGCCAGCGCCAGCACCACGGTGCCGACGAAGCGTGCGAGCTGCAGCAGCACGTCGTAGCCGAGCTTCGCGGTCAGCGTGAACAGCAGCGCGAACACCGCATACGGCGCCATCCGGATCACCCAGCCGATCAGCGTCAGGCAGATCTCGTAAATCCCCTGCACCGCGCCGACCAGCGCTCGCGTGCCATCGCTGCGGGCCACCGTCGCCGCGACGCCGAACAGCAGGGCAAAGAACATCACGGCGATCAGATCGCCACTGGCCGCCGCCGCAATCGGATTGGCCGGCACGATCTTCAGCAACAGATCGACGCCGGACAGACCCTCACGCTTCGCGGCGATCTCACCGGCCTGGCTGGCGCCACTGGACAGCAACTGCTGCGCCACCTCCGGCGGCAAACCACTGCCGGGCTGCAACAGGTTGACCAGCAGCAACCCGATGCTCACGGCCGCGGCAGTTACCAGAGCGATGTAGAGCAGGGTCTTGCCACCGATACGGCCCAAGGATTTCGGGTCGCCAATCTCCACCACGCCCAGCATCAGCGCCGAGAACACCAGCGGCACCACCAGCATCCGCAACAGGTTGAGGAACAGCTGCCCCACTGGCTGGGTGACGTAAGTAGTCACCGCCTGCAACCAGCCGGCATCGGCGGCCCACAGGTTTGCGGCGACGCCGGCGCCGATGCCCAGTACGAAGGCGATCAGCATGTCGCGGTGCAGACGGCTGTCACTCATCGGTAACGCCTCACGCCTTGCGCGTCGGCTGGATCTCGCCCGAGCGCAGCCGTGCCTCGTAACTCAGCAGTTCACGGCGGACCACCGGCATCAGCAGATAGACACCGATCAGGTTTGGAATGGCCATGATGAACAGCAGCGCGTCACCAATGTCGACGATGCTCGACAGGTTCATGGTGCAGCCGACCACCGCCATCGCGAGGTAAAAGACCTTGAACCCATACAGAACCACCTTGGACTCGTTGGCCAGGAAGCTGGCGGCCCGGGCGCCGTAATACGCCCAGGTGATCATGGTCGAAAAGGCGAACAGGAACACCGCCACCGTCAACACGTAAGGGAACCAGGAAACGACGGTGGCGAAGGCACTGGAAGTCAGCGC
>DASUOA010000341.1:0-2837 GCA_036276895.1 Arenimonas sp.
TGTTGCTGCCGGGGCCGGAAGCACAGCAGCTGGCGACCTACGTCGGCTGGCTGTTGCACGGCACCCGCGGCGGACTGGTTGCCGGAGGGCTGTTCGTGCTCCCGGGTTTCCTCGCCATCTTGCTGCTGAGCCTGCTCTATGCCGGTTTCCAGGACCTGCCCCTGCTCAAGGCGCTGTTCTTCGGCATCAAGGCCGCGGTGCTGGCGGTGGTGGTCGATGCGGTGCTGCGCATCGGCCGGCGCGCGCTGAAGAATGGCGCCATGATCGCGATCGCCGTTGCCGCCTTTGCGGCAATCCACTTCGCCGATGTGCCGTTTCCCTTGATCGTGGTATCGGCTGCGCTGCTCGGCCTGCTCGGCTACCGCCTCGATCCGCGCCGCTTCGAAGTGATTCGCGGACACGCGGCGTCGGGCGCAAAGACTTCGCCGGACATCGACCGCCTGATAGACGATGGGCATCTGCAGGCCCCACCCGCACTCGCGCGCTCGCTGCAGGTGACGCTGTTCTGGTCGACGCTGTGGCTGCTGCCGGTGGCGGTGCTGCTGGCCTGGCTTGGCCCGGACGACGTCTTCACTCAGATCGGCCTGTTCTTCTCCAAGCTCGCGGTGGTGACCTTCGGTGGCGCCTACGCGGTGCTGGCCTATGTGGCGCAGCAGGCGGTCGAGCATTACGGTTGGTTGGCACCGGGCGAGATGCTCGATGGACTCGGCATGGCCGAGACGACGCCGGGGCCGCTGATCATGGTGCTGCAGTTCGTCGCCTTCCTCGCTGCGTTCCGCGAGTCCACCGGGCTCGATCCCTATCTCGCAGGCGTGCTTGCCTCGCTTCTGGCGACTTGGGTGACCTTCGTGCCCTGCTTCCTGTGGATTTTCCTCGGCGCGCCCTATGTCGAACGCCTGCGCGAGCAGCATGCACTGAACGCGGCGCTGTCCGCAGTCACCGCCGCCGTGGTGGGGATCATCCTGAACCTCGGCGTGTGGTTTGCCATGCACACGCTGTTTGCCGAGGTCACCACGCGACAGGCCTTCGGACTGCGCCTGCAGGTACCCACCCTTGCCAGCATCGATCCGCTGGCGGCCTTGCTGGCGCTGGCGGCGGCGATCGCCCTGCTGCGCTTCAAGCTCGGGCTGTTCGCGGTGCTCGGCGGCTGCGCCGTGCTCGGCAGCGTCGCGTATCTGTTGCGCTGAGCCGGTTTCGCTGAGCCGCCCTACTCCACCAGCACCGTCTTGATGTTGGTGAACTCGTGGATGCCGTGCCCGGCCAGCTCGCGCCCGAAACCCGAGTGCTTGGTGCCACCGAAGGGCAGCCGCACATCGCTACGCACCAGCGAGTTCACGAAGGTGGCACCGGCCTGCAGGCCACGCGCGAAGGCCTCTCCGCGTTCGCGGTTCTCTGTCCACACGCTCGCCCCAAGACCGAAGCGGGTGTCATTGGCAACGCGCAGTGCCTCGGCTTCGTCCTTGACCCGCAGGATGCTGGCGACCGGACCGAACAGTTCTTCGCTGTAGGCGACCATGCCGGGGCGCACGTCATCGAGAATCGACGCCGGATAGGCGTTGCTGCCGGAACCCGGCGCGCAGCCCAGCAAGGGCCGCGCACCGGCGGCGATGCTGGCTTCCACCTGCCGATGCAACTCGTCGCGCAGATCGGGGCGCGCCATCGGTGCCAACGTGCTCGCCTCGTCGTTGGGGTCACCGACCTGCAACGCGGCCGCCGCTTCGACGAAGCGCTGCACGAAGGCATCGGCGATCGCCTCGACCACGATGAACCGCTTGGCGGCGATGCAGGTCTGCCCGGCATTGCCGAAGCGCGAGGCCACGGCGACCTTGACCGTCCTGTCGAGATCGGCATCGCCCAGCACAACGAAAGGGTCGCTGCCACCGAGTTCCAGCACGCATTTCTTCAGATGTTGGCCCGCGGTCGCTGCGACCGAACGGCCTGCCCGCTCGCTGCCGGTCAGCGTCACCGCGGCGATGCGTGGATCGCCGATCACCTCGGCAGTCTGCGCATTGTCGATATGCAGCACGTCGAACACGCCCGCCGGCAATCCCGCCTCACGACAGACATCGGCGATGGCATCGGCGCAGCGCGGCACATTGGTGGCGTGCTTGAGCAGCGCCACGTTGCCGGCCATCAGGCCCGGTGCGAGAAAGCGGAACACCTGCCAGACCGGAAAATTCCAGGGCATCACCGCCAGCACGCAGCCGATCGGCTCGTAGCGCACGTAGCTGCGCAGCGCACCGGCAGCGACGGGCTGCTCGGCGAGATAGTCGCCGGCGTGATCCGCGTAGTACTCGCAGGCAGCGGCCGACTTCTCGATCTCAGCCAGCGCTTCCTTGCGCAGCTTGCCCATGTCGGATGCCATGGTCGTCGCCAACGCGCTGCGACGGCGCCGCAGCACGGACGCGATAGCCTTCAGATGCGCGCCACGAGCCGCCAGATCCAGCGCAGACCACGCAGGAAACGCATCGGCTGCCGCAGCCAGCCGCTGCGCGATATCAGAGGCATCCATGTAGTCGTAGCGGTAATCGACCACGCCGGTCCAGGGATGGATCAGTTCGACAGACATCTCAGTCTTCCTGTTGCAGGGCCAGCTGCATATCGCGCTGGCGGCGCTTCTCATCGCGACTCATCAGCCACCAGGCGACCAGCGCAGCGACCGAAACCAGTGCGATCATGATGGTCGCCAGCGCATTCACCTCGGGCGTCGCGCGGCCCTTGGCAACCAGCGAGAACACCTGCACCGGCAAGGTGGTGGCGCCCGGGCCGGAGAGGAAGTTGGCCAGCACCACGTCGTCGAGCGACAGCGTGAAGGCCAGCAGCCAGCCGGAGAACAG
>DASUOA010000342.1:0-4792 GCA_036276895.1 Arenimonas sp.
CGCCGGGGTGGTGCGCCAGGTTTTGAAGCCCTCGACCGCGCGCTGCATGATCAGCTCGTAGTCGGCGGCAGAAGCCGCATGCACCTTGCCCAGCACCTCGCCATTACTCGGATTGACCGGCTCGATCACGCCGGCGTCGGTGGTCTTGGACCACTCGCCATGGCCGAGGTAGGTGCCGGATTCGACGGCGCCAAGGCCGAGGGCGGTAAGGACGGGGTGGGTCATCGTGAATACTCCAAGTACAAATTCAATTGGCGTCCCCGACACGATTCGAACGTGCGACCTGCCCCTTAGGAGGGGGCCGCTCTATCCAACTGAGCTACGGGGACATAAGCCGGGCATTATCGCAGAATCGTCAGGAAATGCCCGGTAGCGTCGGATTCCGCCGAAATAAAAACGGCACCCGAAGGTGCCGTTTCCGAAGAGTGGTGGAGAGGATGGGGATCGAACCCACGACCTCGTCATTGCGAACGACGCGCTCTCCCAGCTGAGCTACCCCCCCACGGTTCGCGGCGGGGAGTATAGCGGTGCGCGGCGCAGCTTTCTAGTCGGCGCCGAGCAGCGGCAGCAGGGCAGGCTCAAGCAGCTCACGGCGCCAGCCCGACAGCGCGTCCGGCCATTCACGCCCGTCCATCAGAGTTTCGAGGTGGCGACGGGCACAAAGCAGGCCCTCGGGAATCTGCAGCTCAGCGGCGATGTCAGCCACGGCTTGCTGCAGGCCACGCAGCCGCGCCTTGTCGCGCGGCTCGGGCACGCGCAGCAACGGGATCTGACGCTCATCCTCGCGCAGCGGCTCGTTGATGATCTCCCACAGCTGGCCTTTGTGCTTGCGTGGCGCTTTGGGGTGTCGTGCCAGTACCGCATTGAATTCGCCAATGTCGCGCGGCAGCCGGCGGCACAGTGTCACTGCCAGTTCGTTGTCCAGCAGCCAGCCGCGCGGCAGGTCCGACTTGCGCGCCTGCACATCGCGCCAGCGCAACAGGCGGCAGAGACGTGCCTGCGCCTCGGCATCGAGCCCTTGGGCACTGCGCAGCGACAGGTGCGGCCAAGGATCGTCGTTGTCGTTGCCGGCATTGCGTAGCGCGCGTTCGGTGTCCTGCATCAGCCACTCGCGTCGTCCGAGCGCGGCGAGTTTCGATTCCAGCTCCGCGTGAAGCGGGTGCAGGTAGCGCACGTCGTCGGCGGCGTAATGCAGCTGTGAGTCGCTCAGCGGCCGGCGCAGCCAGTCTGAACGCGTCTCGCCTTTCTCCAGCGCGACGCCGGTGATCTGTTCGACCAGTTTTTGGTAACCGAGGCCGGCACCGAGCCCGCACATCGCCGCCGCAACTTGGGTGTCGAACAGCGGTGCCGGCAGCGCATTGCAGCCGCGCAGCAGCGCCTGCAGGTCCTCGCTGGCGCTGTGCATCAGCTTCACGACGCTGGTGTCGCTGAGCAGCGGGCGCAATGCTTCGGCCACACCCTCAGCCAGCGGGTCTACCAGCAGCACGTCGCCGGGGATGGCCAGCTGCACCAGAGCCAGCTGCGGGTAGTAGGTGCGCTCGCGGACGAACTCGGTGTCGAGCGCGACATGCGGCTGTCCCTGCCACGCAGCGAGTCGCCGCTGCAGCACTTCTGGGTTGTTGATCCACTCGGTCACGATTGTCTGGGCGGTTGCGTGGGACCGGCACCATAGCCTAAGTTCGGCTCGCCTGCGTCCGGGCATGAGGACAACCCTGGTGAAACGCCGTGTGACCCGCCTGCCCTTGCTGCTCGTGCTGCTTCTGGTTGCCTGCGGCAAGCCGGATCCTGTGGTGGAGCCGACCGTTGAAGCGGCGCCGGAGCCGGTCGATCCAGCCAGCCTGGAAGTCGATGCGACGGCGGCCGACGCGGCGGCACCGGTCGCCGAGGTGCCGGAGTGGCTGGCGCCCCAACAGGCCACCCCGCGCGAGCAGTGGAAGGAGGCGCTGGCCGCAGCGACGACGGCGCTTGAAGAAGGCCGATTGTTGCGAACCGGCGATGACCTGCCGGGTGCCGTGGAAATCCTGCTTGGCATCCTGCTCGCCGATGCCGCGCATGCCGATGCCTCGCATGGCCTGTCACTCGCGCTCGACGCCCTGCATGAGCGCGCCCGCCGCAGCTTGTTGGCTGGCCGGCTCGGCGAAGGCGGTCGTGCCATCAACGTACTGAGACAATTGCAGCCTGATCGCGTCGGGCTGGCGGATCTGGATCAATTGGCCGCACAGGCTGCACTCGCCGCCGACCACGTGCACAAGGCGGCAACACACACGGATGCCGGACGAGTGCTGAAGCCTGCCGAGCGGAACGCCGTGGATCAGTTGCACAGGGCGCTCAAAGCGCTGCCGGAGTTTCAGCCGGCGCTGGATGCGTTGGCGCGGCTGGAAGCGGATCGGATCAATCGCGCCTTGGCAGCGGCACAACTGCAGGATTACGAAGGCGCCGATCGCATGCTGGACGAAGCCCGGCGTATCCGCCCGGAGTCCAGCGCGGCGCAGGACATGGGAGCGCGCATCGTCGAGCTGCGGCAGGCGCGTACCGAGACGTTGCTGGCGCAAGGGCAGGCTGCCGTCGAAGCCCTGGATCTGGAGCTCGCTGAGCGACGGCTGGACGAAGCGCGCCAGGTATCGCTTCAAGGCCAGGGCTTGGAGGCGCTGGCGGCGCGGATCGAGCTGGCGCGGCATTACGGGCGGCACGCGCCGGGCCAGGTGTTCCACGATGCACTGGCCGGTGGCGGCCAAGGCCCCGAGATGGTGGTGATTCCACACGGCAGCTTCAGGATGGGTTCGCCTGCCGGCGAGCCGCATCGCTTGGATGAAGAGGGGCCCGTGTTCGAAGTGAGTTTTGCACGAGGCTTTGCGCTGGCCCGCAATGAAACCAGTGTCGGGGAGTTCGCGCGCTTCGTCGAAGCCACCGGATACCGCTCGGTGGCCAGTCGCCGTGGCGCTTCCACGGTCTACGACGAACGCGGCGGCGCGATGGCCGAGCATCGCGGTGTCGACTGGCGCCGGGACTATGCCGGCCGCGAGGCGAAAATGGACATGCCGGTAATCCACGTTGCCTTCGAAGATGCCGAAGCGTACGCGGCCTGGCTCAGCGCGCAGACCGGCGCTCGCTACAGCCTGCCCAGCGAGGCCGAGTTCGAGTACGCGCTGCGCGCCGGCAGCGAGACCGCGTTTCCCTGGGGCATCGGTCCGCCACCTGCGGTGGTCGGCAACCTGACCGGCGATGGTGACCGCTCATTGCGTGGTCGCAGCTGGTCGAACGCGATCCGTGATTATGACGATGGCCACTGGGGGCCGGCGCCGGTGCGCAGTTTTCCGCGCGAGGGTTTCGGCACCTTCGACCTGATCGGCAACGTCAGCGAGTGGGTGCAGGACTGTTGGCACGACAGCTATCGCCGCGCGCCCGAAGATGGCAGTCCCTGGGTCAACGCCGGTTGCCCGGAGCGGGTGATCCGGGGCGCATCATGGGCCAGTTCGCTGGATCGTGTGCGCTCGGCTTACCGGCAGCCGGCGGCTGCGGCGACCACGCATGCACGACTCGGATTCAGGGTGCGGCGCGAACTTTGATCCCGGCTGCCGCGGCGCGCGCCGACGGGTACTTCAGCGTGGCTTTCCGGGTTCGACGCCGCTGCCGATGCTGCTTGCTGGCGAGGGCTTGCCGCTGCCGGAATCCCGTGCGGTGATCTGGTTGAGCAGGTTCCATGGCGATTGCGCCGCATTGCTGCCCAGCTCCCGGCGCAGCATCGGTTGCTGCGCGGCGAATTCTTCGACGCAGCGTTGCAGATAGCTGCCCATCGTTGCCTGCAAGGGGTCGCCGTAGAAGCGCACCAGTTGTCCGAGCAAGGCGGTGGAGAGCATCGGCGTGCCCTGTTCCTCATGCTCGGCGATGATTTGCAGCAGCACCGAGCGGGTCAGGTCGGCGCCGGTCTTGGCGTCGCGCACTACGAAAGCGTGTTCCTCGACCAGCAGCTGGCGCACGTCTTCCAACGTGATGTAGCTGGAGATCTCGGTGTCGTAGAGCCTCCGGTTCGGATACTTCTTGATGATGCGGACGATCGGCATGAAGGATCCCGAGCGGGCTCGGGTGAAGGGCGACGGTGAAGTCGTCGAGCATCGCCTACTTGCGCATTTCTTTCAAGCGCGGTTCAGCTTCATCACGCTAGGCATCAGGAATGGTCGCGCTGGCGCCCTCCGGCAGGGACGCCGGCAGCCGTGACGGATCGAAGATTTCCAACGCCGATCGCAACCAGTATTCGGCGCTGCAGCCCGTTTCCGGCAACGTCGGCGATTGTCCCAGCAATTGCCAGACGCGATTCAGCGCTGGCAGAGGATGGGCCGGGTCGATCGGCAGCGCTGCCAGTGACTTGCTCAGCTTGCGCCCCTGCGCGTCGAGCAGCAGCGGCAGGTGCAGGTATTCCGGCGACGCGATGCCGAGACAGCGTTGCAACCAGATCTGCCGCGGTGTCGAGTCGAGCAGATCGGCGCCACGCACCACATCGGTGATGCCTTGTGCGTGGTCGTCCACCACCACCGCCAACTGGTAGGCCCAGAGCCCATCGGAGCGGCGCAGCACGACATCGCCGACATCGCGGCGCAGGTTCTGCTGCTGCGCGCCCTGCAGGCGATCGTCGAACGCGATCAGCTGCTCCGTCACCCGCAGCCTGATTGAAGTCGGCCGCAGCGGGTCGTCGTTGACGCAGGGGCCGAGGTGGCGGCCGTCGTTGGCTTCGAGATCGCGCCGGCTGCAGCGGCATGCGAAGGCATGGCCATTGCCGAGCAAGCGCTGCAAGGCC